>JAGQUI010000764.1 GCA_020438595.1 Propionibacteriaceae bacterium
GATGCCGAGCGCCTGCAGGGTCTCGGCCAGGTCGTAGGAGCTGGTCGGGTAGGTCTCGACGGTCGCCTTCAGCGCCTTCGCGTCCTTCGGGGTGTGCGCGCGCAACTGGTGCTGCACCCGCGAACCGAGCTGGGCCAGCACCGAGTCGGGCACGTCGGTGGGCGCCTGGGTGACGAAGAAGATGCCGACGCCCTTCGACCGGATCAGCCGGACGGTCTGGGTGATCGCGTTCAGGAATGCCTTGGACGCGCCGTTGAACAGCAGGTGCGCCTCGTCGAAGAAGAAGACCAGCTTCGGCTTGTCCAGGTCGCCCACCTCGGGCAGGTCGTGGAACAGGTCGGCCAGCACCCACATCAGGAACGTGGAGAAGATCGCCGGGCGGTCAGTGACGTTCGGCAATTCCAGCAGCGAGATCACACCGCGGCCCTGCGCGTCGGTGCGGATCAGGTCGCGGGTGTCGAACTCGGGCTCGCCGAAGAACTCGTCCGCGCCCTGCGTCTGCAGGGTGACCAGGGAGCGCAGGATCACGCCCACCGTGGCGCTGGACAGGCCCCCGATCTCCTTCAGCTGCGGCTTGCCCTCGTCCGAGGTGAGGTACGTCAGCACCTGCCGGAGGTCGGCGAGGTCGAGCAGCGGCAGACCCTGGGTGTCGCAGTAGTGGAAGACGAGGCCGAGGCTGGACTCCTGGGTCTCGTTCAGGTCGAGCACCTTGGACAGCAGGATCGGGCCGAACGACGACACGGTCGCCCGCAGCGGGACGCCCATGCCCTGGCCGCCGAGCGCGTAGAACTCGGTCGGGCAGCCCTCCGGCTGCCAGTCCTGGCCGATCTTCGCGCAGCGGTCGGCCAGCTTGTCGCTGGGGGTGCCGGGGATCGCGATCCCGGACAGGTCGCCCTTGATGTCGGCGGCGAACACGCTCACGCCCGCCTTCGAGACCTGCTCGGCGAGCAGCTGTAGCGTGCGGGTCTTGCCGGTACCGGTGGCCCCTGCGACCAGGCCGTGCCGGTTCAGCATCGACAGCGAGATCCGGACCCGGACGTCCGGGTGCGGGTCGCCGTCCGCCACCAGCACGCCCAGGTCGATGGCCGGGGTGTCGAAGGTGTAGCCGGCCTTGATGGTCT
>JAGQUI010000765.1 GCA_020438595.1 Propionibacteriaceae bacterium
TGCGCGAGCAGGGCGAACAGTGGCAGGCACCGGACGCCGGCGGGCCGGACCTGGGCGGCGCACTGGGGCGGCGGCGCCGACGCGCCACCGTCCGGCTGTCCGCGGGGGCGGTCGCGCTCGCGCTCGCCGTCGGGGGCACCGTTTGGGCGACCCGTCCCGGAACGGACGTGCCGGCCGTGCCCGCGCCGGTCTCGACGCCGTCCGCCACCCCCGGCACGCGGTCCGCCACCTCCTCCACCGGGGGGCTCGACCGGGTCGCTCGCACGCTGATCGGGGAGTACCGGGCGCCGGAGGCGACGGCACCGAAGTCCGTGGACGTGGTCGAGACGACAGCGTCCGCCGTCGCGGCGGCGTCCATCCTGCCCGAGACGGACTGGGTCGCCCCCGGCACGAAGGTGTGGCTGCTCCAGGTCACGGGAACCCAGGGGAGCTTCCGGTGCGAGGAGTGCTCCAGCCCCAAGGGCCGGCAGGCCACCCGTCCGGTGTTGCGCGCGCTCGTGCTGGCCGACGATCTGTCCGTGGTCGAGACCGGCGTGTACGCCGATCCCGCGACCCTCGACGCGTTGGGGCCGACAACCACCATCACGCTGCCCACGCTCGCTCCCCCCGGCTTCGACGACCGCGCGCTGCGCGCCGCCATCTCCGAGGGCCTGAACGGGATCGGGCAGGCCACCCTCACCGACGACGTGCGGGCCGTCCAGACCACCTTGTGGCGGGCCCAGCAGGCGCTCTACGGCCACACCCCGTTCCCGCCCTCGCACCAGCGCGTCTGGGTGGTCATCCTGCGGGGCAGGTTCGACTGCCCCGACTGCACCCGGCTCGACGGCTCGGCCAGCGGCCGCGTGCTCTACCTCGTGATCGACGACACGTCGTTCCAGGTGCTCACGAAGGCGATCGCCGCGAAGCCCGCCGACCTCGGCCCGCTCCCCGGAGGAGCCCTGGTGGCGTGGGACCGGTCCCTCTTCCGCTGAGCGGCTCCGGCCGCGATGATGGGCGACCTGACCGAGGAGACCACCGATGACCGATACCCCGCAGCAGTACCTGGACGAGGCCCCGGAGGCCGGGCGGCCGTGGCTGCAGGAGTTCTGGGACCATGTCGC
>JAGQUI010000766.1 GCA_020438595.1 Propionibacteriaceae bacterium
CGGAGGTGCTGTTCGCCGCCCTGATCGCCGCGATCGTCCTCGGCGAGGTGCCGGCGCCGATCCAGGTGCTCGGCGGCGTCCTGATCGTCGCCGGAGTGGTGTTCATCCGGATCGCCAGCGGACGGGCACCGGCCGGGTTGCCCACCTTCCCGGACGAACTGGAGGCGGCCGAGGCGGAGACGCCGGCCCCACCGACCTGAGCCTGCCCGGGCGGAGAGCCAGGTTTGTCGGGTTTTCAGGCATCACCTCAACCAGGAGGGTGGATCGACCCACGTTTGTTGGGTTATGAGGCCGAGCCGAGGCGGCCAAGCCCAACAGAAGTGGGTTGACGCGGCCGCAGGCGACCGAAGACCGCCGGTAACCCGACAAAAGCGGGTTGAGGCCGAGCCGCACGGCTACAGGACGGACGGAAGTCCGCCCGCGCACAGGACAAGAGCGTCATCGGAGTTCCGGAGCGCGTCCACCACGACGCCTGTCGGGATCGCGAACACGGTCGGGTAGTCAACCTCGCCCGCGGCCGGATCGACCGGCCAGGCGAGCCGCTCCTCGCCGAGGGAGAACTGCGCGTCCACGGCGGGGTTGTTCCCGCGCGCATCCAGCCGGTGCCAACCACCGTCGAGGTGGACGGCGACCAGCCCGTGCAGGACAAAGCTGTCGCCGTCCGCCAACCGCTGGTAGCACAGCCCGGTCGGGACCCCCTGGCTGCGCAGTACCGACGCCAGCAGGTGCGACTTGGCGAAGCACAGCCCGGTGCCCGCTTCGAGGACCTCCGTCGCGGTCAGGGTCACCCGGCGGTCACCCGCATCGAAGGAGTGCGTGATCCGGTCGCGCACCCATTCGTAGGCGGCGCGGGCGAACCCCGGGTCGTCGGGATGCGCCGTCCGCAGCATCCGACCGAGCGCCACAACCTCGCGGGCGTCGGTCTGGATGATCGCGTCGGCCCCCCGATAGTCGGCCGGGTCCCCCGCTTCGAGCCTCATCGCGGCATCCGGCGCCAGATCGCGCGCGGCACGAGTCGGGCGATCGCGAACATCACCCGCAGCTGCCACGGGATCCACAGGTCCACGCCCTTCCCCCGGCGGATCCTCGCCAC
>JAGQUI010000767.1 GCA_020438595.1 Propionibacteriaceae bacterium
CGCGGCCGCGTCCGGCTCCTCGCCGGCACCGATCACACCGCCCGCAGCGAAGTCGCGACGGCCCGGGTACACGTCCTTGGTGGGGGTGCGCCGGTGCACGTAGACCTGGCCGCTCGAGTTGCGGACGACGACGGCCGTGGCGCCGTGGCGCAGGTTCTCCGCCCGCATCCGGGAGCGCGGCGCCGCGCCGCTGGGGTGTCCGTGCTCGTCGTAGAGCGCAATCAGTTCGTCCACGTGCACCGACCCTACGCGTCCGTCACGGGTTGTCGGCGTGCTCCAGCTGGAGGACGGTGGCCGCGACGCCGACCGTGAACGTGACCACGAGCACCAGTGCGCTCCCCCAGCCGACCGTCGTGAGGTCCGCCGCACCGGAGAGCACGATCGACCACGGCGTCCACTCACCCCAGCCGGTGTGCGAGAGCAGGTCGCCCAGCAGCAGCGTGCCGAACGCGAAGCCGACCGCACCGAGGGCGCTGCGCGTGGCCACCGTCACCCAGGCGGCGAGCGGGGCCGCGAGGAAGCTCAGCGCCGCCGCGGCGAACACCGACCCCGCAGTCTGGACGAGGGCGGCGGGCGTGCGTCCGGGCAGGTCGAGGGCGGCGCCGAGAAGGATGCCCTCCGCGACGATCACGATGACCAGGCCGGCCCACCACGCGGCCGCCACGACCAGCTTGCCGACCACGAACCAGCCGCGGCCCACCGGCAGGGCGAGCATGTTCTTCGCGGTCCCGTCGGCGTACTCGCGTCCGAAGAGCCAGGCGAGCACGAACCCGAGCAGCCCCAGCCCGCCACCACCGGCGACCAGCGCGAGGTAGGTCGAGAACGCCGGCCAGGTCGCCTCCAGCCCGGCGAGGTTCGCCTTCGTGCCGAGCAGCCCCAGGGACGCCGCGGTCTCGGGGTGCTGCACGATCCACATGAACAGCGCGATCCCGCACGGGGCCAGGAGCATCGCGGCCAGGGTCACCCACGGCACCACCGAGCGCTTCAGCTTGCCGAACTCGGTCACCACCACCTGGCGCCTCACCGGGTCGCCTCCGGGGTCGTGCGGGCGAGGAAGTAGCGCTCGAGGTCCGCGGTGAGCAGCGCCTCCT
>JAGQUI010000768.1 GCA_020438595.1 Propionibacteriaceae bacterium
ACGGTCAGCCCGAGGTTCTCCCGCAGATCCTGCATCACGTTCAGGGCGCTCACCCGCAGCGAGGCGTCCAGCATCGATGTGGCCTCGTCGGCCAGCAGCACCTTCGGGTTCATCATCAGGGCCCGGGCAATCATCACCCGCTGCCGCTGGCCGCCGGAGAGCTGGTGCGGGTACTTGTTGACGGCGTCGCCCGGCTTCAGCCCGACGTAGCCGAGGCACGTCTCGATCAGCTGGTCCAGCGTCTCGTCCTGCAGCTTCTCCGCGCCCATCCCGCGACGCAGGGTGTGGCCGACGGTGAAGAACTGGTTGAAGGAGGAGAACGGGTCCTGGAACACGGCCTGGACGTCACGCCAGTACGACCGCAACTCGGTGCCCTTGATGTGGGTGACGTCCCTGCCCTGGTAGGTGATCGTGCCGCTGGTCACCGGCATCAGCCGCAGCAGCATCCGGGCCAGGGTTGACTTCCCGGAGCCCGACTCGCCCACCACCGCGAGCACCTTGCCCTTGTGGAACTCCACACTGACGTCGTCCACCGCGGTGAGGTGACCACCGGCGATCCTGAACTGCTTGGTCACGTGGCTCGCCGTGAGCACCGCCTCAGCGCTCTGCGTCGACTCGCTCATGCCTCGTTCACCTCCATCGGGACAGTCTCGAACGCGTGGTCGTTGGCCCACCAGCAGGCCACCGAGTGGTTCCGTTCATGCAGGAACTCCGGCTCCTTCACCGAGCACTCCGGCATGGCGAACGAACAGCGCGGATGGAAGCGGCAGCCCGACGGCGGGTGCCCCAGGTTGGGCGGCGATCCGGGGATGCCGAGCACGTGCTTGGTGCGGGTCTCCTCGGTGGGGTCGAGCACCGAGGAGAGCAACGCGGACGTGTACGGGTGCCGCGCGTTGTTGACCATTTCCTCGGTCGGCCCGGTCTCCACGATCTTGCCGGCGTACATGATCGCGAGCCGGTCGGTGACCATGCTCAGCACCGGCAGGTCGTGGGTGATGAAGATCACGCCGCGCATGATCTTCTTCTCCACCATCGCCAGCAGCATCTCGATCAGGGCCTTCTGGCTCGACACGTCGAGGGCGGAGGTGG
>JAGQUI010000076.1 GCA_020438595.1 Propionibacteriaceae bacterium
AGGGTGGGCGACAGGGTCCCCCAGTCGACCAGATCGTCGAGGGCCACCTTTCGGATGCGGTGGCGGCGGATCACAACTGATACCCGGGCGGTGTCCCGGGCGCCGGCCAGCCGCTCGCCGCCGGGCAGCACCAAATGGAGAGACGGGCTGGCCGGGGTGAACGAGCGCGGGTTCTCCGAACGGCTGGCCAGCCTCTCCAGCAGGGCGGCCAGCTCGGCGTCGCTCTCGGCGACCGGCGGCAGCTCCCACAGCGTCCCGTCGGCGAGTTCGACCAGCACCCGGTCGAACCCGGCGATCATGATGTTCTCCACCCGGTCGTCATCGACCAGCGGCTGAATCCGGCCCAGCCCGAACATGGCGTCGAACACCGCCTTCGCGAGCACCTCCTGCTCGGCCAGGGAACGGGCCTGACCGACCCGGGCGATCTCCTCGGCGGTGTCCTCGTCCAACAGTTGGCGGATGATCGCCGCCCCTTCGGCCTCCTCGGCGTCGCGATCCCGCCGGGTCTCGCCGATCTGTTCGGCCAGCCGGCGGGCCACCTCGGTCCGCATCCGCCCCACCAGTTCCCAGTCCGCGTCCGGGATCGCGACCGGACTCGCCGCCGGCCTGGGGACGGGTTCGGCCGAGACGGGTCGCAGGCGGCGTACAGGCGCGGGCACCGGTGGCGTCTCGACCTTGGTCGGTGCCGGGTAGCGGAAGGTCGACCGGACACGACCCTCCTCCCGCGTCCCGTTCGCGGTCTCGGTGTCGGTGTCGGTGTCGGTGAAGATCGGCAGGTCCAGCGGGTCGCTGCTCATCGACGGGTCTCCTCTCCCACGCGGGCGGCGATCATTTCCCGCAGCAGCGAGCTCTCTCCGGTGTTCGCCGCTGCCTTCCGTGCAGCCTCGCCGACGGCGCGAATGCTGCGCAGGTAGCCGGACGCTTCGAACGCCCGGTCCGCGCCGGCCGCTCCGCCGAGGCGGGGTTCTGGTTTGTCGGCGCCGTCGGCGAACACCTCGGCCCGGCGCGGGTCCCACGCGACCGCGCCGAGGACGGGAAGGCCGAGCGTCCGGGCCACGTCCGCGGCCCGGTAGGGACGGTTCTCCCCGACCACGACCGCCTGGACGCTGTGGCCCGGGACCGCGTCGCCGCCGAGCGCT
Source organism: Propionibacteriaceae bacterium (assembly GCA_020438595.1). The sequence goes on from JAGQUI010000076.1 coordinate 1,140, forward strand.
TCGGCCCAGGACTTCGCCGCGGCCAGTGCCCGCAGGTTGCTGCGCAGCACCAGCAGGGTCAGGTCGGCGTCGGCGATCAACGGTGTCGGCGAGCCCTCCAGACCGAGTTGGCCGGCATCGACGAGCACGTCCTGGCCGGTCGAGGTGAGGCCCCGCAGTGCGCCGAGCAGTGGCTCCCAGATCCGCGAGAGGCCCGCGGCCTGGGCATGGGTTCGGGAGCCGGTCAGGATCCGTACCTGGGTGTCGGGGACCTCCATCACCACCCTGGGGAGGGCTTCGGCGAGGACGCCGCTGCGGTGGGCCATGACCAGGTCGATCAGGCCGGAGTGGCCCTGCAGGCCACGGAACCGTCCGGCCAGGATCGCCGACCCCGCCGTCGGGTCGGCCTCGACCAGCAGCACCGGACGCGGCCAGCACAGCGCCATGCCCAGCACCGTCGAGGTCACCCCCGGCGAGCCGGACGCCGACGCCATGCAGATCAGAGCCATGAGGAGTTCACCGGGCCCGCGAGTCCAGGACCAGCGCGATCTTGCCCGAGCCCGCCCACTCCGCCAGCTGCACCGCCTTGTCGGCCGACACCACGACGTCCACCACGGTCTGGGTGTCACCCGGGGTGACCCGCAGCACCTTCGCCTCCACCGGGCCGGCCGGCGTAGCATCCGCCGCCAGCTCACCCGAACGCACCAGACGAACCGCGTCCCCGGATGCCAACGGCTCCACCGGCATCAGGCCCGGACTGATCGGCACCCCGACCACGGACTCCCCCGGTCCCGGCACGACCGTCTCCGATACCTGAGACGCGGCGAGCAGGGTCCCGGCTGTCAGATCGGCCGAGGCCCGCTTCCCCACCAGGGACGCGAGATCGCCCGCGGGCACCGTCGACAGAGAGGGGTCGACGCCCACCCGGATCGTGCCCAGGTCCTGGGCGGTGATCACCGTGCCACGGGTCACGTTCTGGCGGATCACCACGACCTCGCCGGCCTGCGTCGCGGACGCCCACAACAGCCCACCGGCCATCGCCCCTGCTGCCACCAACACCGCGGCCAGGACGACGAGGAACGGGCGGCGGGACAACTTCGGCGATCGCGGAACCGGGCCGTTCTCGATCGTGGTGGCGCCGCTGTCCGCGTGCTTCTCGGTCACTGCTGTCATGGCCGTGTCTCCGATCTGTTCTCGCGGCTACCGGCCGCTCGTCACGATCACCTGCAACTCGCCGACATCGAGCCGCTGCGATCTGGTCAGCTCGAACGCGAACGATCCCGACTGGCCATAGCCCGCCCAATCGGCCGTCCAGTACGACGTCGCCTCGACGGTGTAGCGGCCCTGCTTGGAGTAGGTGTGGCCGCACGTCGGAGACGGCTTCTCGCCGACCCCGTAGGTCCATTCGGTGCCCTTGCCGCACGACACCTCGGTGCCGTCGCCCAGATCCCACACGACCTTGTGCGCCCTGGCGGTCATCGTCACCCCGCCCGCCGAGATCGTCTTCGGGCCCCACGAAGTGCTCGACGGATCGTCGACCCACAACCACACCGGCAGGCCGACCAGCGCCAGCGCGTCCGGGCCCTTCGGCGTGATCCCGATGTCGATCGGCGTCAACTCCATCTCGTCCAGCAGCGAACGCGCGAGCTGTGCCGGATTCACACCCGGCGCCACCCAGAACAACAACACCAGGCTGCCCTCCATGCAGCGCACCCGGACCCAGCCAGCTGGGTGGTTCGAGCCGTCATCAGGAATGGCGTCCTTCGACGGCGGGCAGGCCGGCAAGTCGGGCTTCCCCGGCCTGCCGGGCTTGCCGGGCGGCGGCTTTCCAGGCTTCTTGTCGCAAACCCGGCACACCTGACCTCCGCGGTCACCGGAACCACATCCCGGCGGGCATAGAGCGGCGTCCGCCGAGGGTGCCATGGCAATCGAGATGAGCAGGACCGCGAGGGCGGCGGCCAGCACGCGGAGTGTCACTCGCATCCGTCGACCTCCTCTCCACCGATCTCGTAGACCTTGAAGGCCTTCGCTCCGTCGAGTCGCCGCAGGTCATACGTGCTGCGAATGAAGTCGGGGAACTGGGCGGCCTTGGCGGTGACTGGCTTCCCTTTCGCGTCGACGACTTCGGCCTTGCTCTGGTCCCTGCAGAAGGTGACCGTCACACGCTTGTCGCCAGAAGCCAACTTGCTGACCTGTGATGCGTCCTCGCTGAGGGTCGCGATCGTGCCGCTGTCTCGCCATCCCTTCGCCCGCCACGTGGCCATGAAGTTGAGGTTCGCCTGGATCATGTCGTCGTACGCGAGCGGTTTGAGCAGCCGGATCATCTCCCGCTCGCTGTAGATGGGGGTCGAGCGAATCTTCGCCAGAGTGGCGGAGTACTTGGTGGCCACCTCGAGAGCCGCGGCCTGGTCGGCGTCCAGCGTCGGGGTCGGGGTCGGCGTCACCGTCGGGGTTGCAGGCGTCGTTTGGCTCGCGGTCGTCGCCGCCGCGGTGCTGGCGCTCGGCGTCGCGTTGGGTGTTGCGGCAGTGCAGGCGGCCAGCCCCAGGGCGGCCACAGCCAGCCCGATGACGGGCAGCAGGAGTCTGTTCAGAACCACGATCGCATCTCCTTCCACCCCCTTAAGCCTTCGAGATGGGTGGATTCGGACACTGAGTCGGGTGGTTTTCTTGGCGGCGGCACATCCTGGGGGTGTTTCGAGGGTAAATCCGGTCCTTCGTCGCTGACCAGTGCATTGCGGTACGTAAGTGTTGGGCACCCGAGTACCTCGGATTGGTGTTGCCCTCATGCGCTCTGCTGCTCTTGCGAGAACTGGCCGAGTGCGTCGGTGGATCGCTTGATTCGGCGGCGGATCGTCCGTGCCGTGCAGCCGTGCAGTTGGCCGATCCGGGCTGAGACACGGTCCCCGATGATCCCGATTCCAGGTCCGGACGGCGGCTCGAGTTCCTCGGCGGCGTCGAGGACGGCCATCAGCAGGTCGAAGTCGTCCTGGTCGATCACTTCGGCCTTGAGTCCGTCGCCGAGGATGTCGATCAGCTCCTCGATGGCGTCCGGGTGGCGCGCCGCCGGAGGAAGCCGGCACTCGTCCAACGGCTGGTAGTCGGAGGTCGGGGTGAGTTCCCTCACGACCTTCTTGCGCAGGTTGTGCTTGAGGTTCGCTGCGACCCGGCCGGTCGTCGACCACGGGAAGGTGCGGACGGCGATCCACAGCTGCGCGGCGACGTGCTCGTCGATCTCCTCGCTCATGAAGCGGAGTTGGTGGGCGATCAGGGTCGCGGCCGGCATCATCACCCACGCCAACACCAGTCCCGCCTCCGCGGACGCGCCCGCCTGGTCGTGCGATAGCCGGGCCAGTTCGCGCAGCACCAGGTCAGCCTCTTTGGGCGCGGCCTTCCGCAGCCAGTCGAAGAGACCGTCGGAGGCCGGGACCAACTCGAGGTCCGGCGCCTTTGCGGCCCATTCGGGCCAGTGAGTATCGATCAGGTCGTTGATCTGTTGGGCGGTGACGCCGAATGCTTCCGCGACACTCATGGGGGTTCCTTTCGTGGGTCCTGACACCACGGAACCCCACCAAGTCGATGTCACCAACGGTGTAACCAGTATCTGTGGACAAGGGCTATTTCGTTATCCACAGATGTAGTGAACGTCCTTGCCAAACGCACGTTCACTATGTTCTCTAAGTCGCCACCGGCGGGCATCCTTTCTGAATGCCAATCGCTCGGTCGCACCACCTACTGGCGGTTGGGGTAGAGCAGATGGGGTCGCACGTCCGATCGTGGTAGCCAGGTCATCCGGGCGGGCGATCCGGGGTGGCTGCGCCACTCCACGCAGATCCGGTCCGAACTGAACCACACCGCGACCGCCGGGACGATCGAAGTGCGGTTCTCCCAGACCAGCCGGGCGAGGACGAGCCGGCCCGCACCGGGTCTGCCCAGTTTCCGATCCTTGCCGGGAGGCGCACCGACAGCGTTCAGCGGCGCTCGCAGCAACCTCTTGGGGTCGTCCCTCTCCACGCAGCAATTCGAACACCTGTGCGGCCCAGCTCGTCAAGCTGATCTCGAGAGCGACAAAGATCTCGACGAGGACCTCCTCCGGGCAGCGGCGACCGAGCCGGATCGCCCGGGACGCGGTCCTACGCCTGAACGATCGGAGAACCTCGGCCGGGCCTGTCCGGAACGGGCCCTCTGCGCGGCTTAAGGGGATAGCACCGAGATTGGATCCCCGAATGCCGCAGGCGCACCACCTCGGCCTGGCACTCAGCTACCTGGGTCTGGCCGCCGATCAACTGCTCGCCGACGAGCAGAAATCGCCGGCCGCGCTGTTCGCCGGAGTCGAGTGCCTGGAGATCCAAGGGCAGATCAGCGAACTCGGGGCCGAGGGAGCACCGGTCGTGGCGGTTGTTCCGCCACGCGACGCCCTCGCCCTGGCGGCAGATCTGCTCAGCCTCGACGGCCGCGCTGAACTGGCGACCCTCGCCCAACAACTCCACAAGCTCTCCCGGACGGTGAGCTGAGTTGGCCGCCTCCGCTCTCGACCTACTGAACGCCCTCGATGCCCGGCTCGACGACCTCGAGGCCACCTCCATGACCCCTGGCTCGATCCCACGCGTACGCCAGGAATGGGGCGCCCTGGCGCGCGCCAGCCTCGAACTCCTCCACGCGAGCCCGCACCACGCCGAAGTCAGCGACCGGCGAACCGAAGCCCTGCTCGACTCCCTGGCCGCGATCCCCGGCGAGTACCCGCTTCCCGCGCCCGGCACAGGGCTGATGGCCATCACCGCGGCCATCGGCTGCACCGCGGAGGTCATGCGCACCCGGACCCCCACCAGCCCAGCGACCCGCAACCAGGCAGGCGATGAGATCCGCGCCAGCCTGGAGGCCGCTCTGGGACGGGCTGCCCGCTGGACCCAACACGGCTTCCAGACTGCCGGAGGCCCGCCCGACCCCCAGATCGTCCGTCTGGCCGGCATCGACGCCGAGCCCTACCGATCGCCCGCCCTGCACGCGTGGCGCATCATCGGTCCGACCGACCCGGGCATCGACGGTGCCGTCTCCCGCTGGGAGGGGGCGGCCACCGGAGCGATCACCAGCCCCCGCACGGTGACCCAACTCGCCCTCCAGCTCGCATCAGCAGACATCGCGCTCCTGTGCGCGTCCACCAGCGCCGTCATACAGCGCGCGATCCAGACCGGCGTCATCTCAGACAGTTCTGCAGCCGTCGACGCTCTCGACTCCGCCGGACGCTCCTGGCGCGAAGCCGCGCGCTGGCCGGGCGAACTGCGCCTGGGTGGACGCGCGACCGACCTCCGACGCGCCTCAGCCGATCTGCGCCGATGCCTGGACGACTCGCTGAGAAGCGGCCGCGGCTGGAAACAGCCGTCCGACCTGTTCGCCGAGACCTCCCCAGAGCAGTTCGTAGCTGTCGCCCACTCCGCCCTCCAGTCCGCCATCAGGGTCAGCCGGCACGTCGTGGCCGCCATGGAGGTGATGACCCACGGAGCGAGCCGAGTCTGGGTGGACGCCGGCCACATCCCGACGCCCACGCAGACGGCGCGATCGACACTGGACAACCACTACGACTGGGCGCCCGACCCGGTCGGCTTCCACTCCGCCGAGACGCTGCGCGACAGGACATCCCGAGCCATGACCAGACTGGCACACGCAACCCCGCTGACAATCGAAGCGATCACCGCGAGCACGTCCCGACTCGAGCAAGACGAAGACGAAGGCCCCTGGGAGACGGTGTCGCCACCCCTCGACCCACTCCGAGCCGCCCAGGAGTGGGCGAGTCGGGCGGTGATCGCGCCCCCAGAACCGCCCGCACACACCATTAGCCTCTGACCTGAGTTGGCTCACGGTTCGCGGCTCGGCTGAGTGAATGAGCTGCTGGCTGTTTCGGGTCTGGCCGTGTCGCGGCCTTGCATACTAACCGGGGGCTGTCGGTAGCGTCGCAGATTTGCCTTCACTGATCTGTGCAGGAGCCCTCGCTGTAGTGATCCTCGGGGATCAGGGCCCCCGACGGCGAAATCTAGCCCGGCCCATGCACGGCCTCCGACTCATGGAATCATGACGTCCGTGGACGCAACTGGGGGCCAGGAATGAGAGCGCGGGCAGGAGTCGTCGTCGCGGTCGTGGCGGCGCTGATCTTTTCAGGTTGCTCGGCGGCCGAGCCTGTGGACGACGAATCGTCGTGGTCCGGGCTCGTCGGCCGAGGCCAGGTGAGTGCCAGCGTCGGGGACGCCATTGTCATCTTCCCCGCCGGCGTCGCGCCCGCCGGTACAGGCGCCAAAGTGGTCAGAAAGCCCGCCACCGCACCCGACGAAGGTTTGGTGGCATTCTCCGACACCATCGACATCTCCTTGGAGGGCGGACTGCAGCCAGCGCAACCCGTTTCCATCGTTCTGCCCGTCCAACTGCCCGCCTCCCTATCCACCAAGGAGGTCACGGACATGTGGCTGTTCGTCGCGTCCAAACGCTCGGACGGCCAGGAGGACTATGCGTCCGGCACCTATGATCCCGCGGCCAAGACCTACACGGTCAACGTCAAACACTTCTCCGACTTCAAGGTCCTGGGGATCGACGTCGGCGCCGCATTGGACGAGGTGCGTACGTCCATCATGCAAGGCCTCGGATTGGAGTATCCGGCCCCCGACTGCGTCGGCAAGTCGGCCACGGTGAACGATGTGAAGTACGAAGCCGTCTCGCCACCCGGCGCCCATCTGTGCCTCTCTGCGAGCAACGGCACGCTGGTGGTGGAGGCCTACCCGGCCGTCGCGATGCCCTACCTGTTGACGCCGAAACCGAAAGTCGACGGAACTACCGCGGCCACGGAGATCAGCCTCAGCACCGCCAGCCTCATCGCGTTCGCGAGGGCGTTGCGCTTGATCGGGACACACAGCACCACCGGCGTCTTCCCCGGCGCGAAAGCCACCTACCGATTCACCGGTCAGCCCGCGGCCGTCTCGCTCAAGCTCGAGCAGTACCCAGTGCTCCTCCTCATGGTGATCCTCGCCAAGACCCTCGACACCCTGGGGCTCGCCACGATCGACAAGCTGGAGGATCTCCAGTGTCTGTCCGATGTGGCCTCGACCAATACCGCCGTCAACAAAGGCATCAACGGTGAGAGCGTGGGCGCGTTTGCTCGATCCTTCTTCTCGTGCGCGGGCACCCTGAGCGACCTCAGCCCCCTCGGCCGCTTCCTGATCGCCGCAATCGGGACCGCTCCAGCCCTCCTCGTGACGGCGATCGTGGGCATCATCAACGAATTCACCGGGCTGGCCACACAGCGCGTAGACCTGATGGTCACGAGTCTGCGTCCGACCAGTTCCTATCTGCTCAACTCCGAACTGTCCGCGCACGTCTGTTGGACAGGGAAGGTCGGCTGGGACCACGCCACACCGATCCAACTCAAGGACGGTCAGGGAACCGCGTTTGCGCCCGATGGGTCGTTCGGCGGCGCCAGCGTCATTGATACGAAGGTCGTGGGCTGGGCTGATCTCAACGGCGACGGCAGCAAGGAGGTCGTCCTCGCTCTTCAGTGCGCGGGCAGCCCGCCCGAACAGTGCTGCGCCGGCCGGCAATCGACAGCGACCACAGTGGTCGGCTTCGCCGTCAACGGCAGGAGGCTGACCAAGGCCGCGCCGTCGCTCATGGGCGGTCAGTCGGGCCCCGGCGACAAGTACGGGCCTGCAGACCGACAGATCTCCTCCGCCAAACTGAGCGGGAGCACCGTGATCACTAAGGAGTACATCGTCTATCCAGAGGGTTACACAGCCCAGCAGGTTGGGGGGGACCCCTATGCAAAGGTAACTGTGAAGTACACGCTGCGGAACGGCGCCTGGATAGCGTCCCGTCCCTGAATGCTGAACCTTGCTGGGCTTGGCACAGAGGCTTCGTGCAAAACTCGGCACATCAACGTCGCGAAGTTCGACACGTAGGGCTAGCACAACGCCGGACTTGCGGCCGACCACGAGCATGGGAGGGGCCGGCACTGGTCAGATGAGCCGGTAGCCGAGTTCCTGTCCCGCGATCCGGCTGGCGATCGCGTGCATGGTGGGTTCGGCGAGCGGTCTGGAGAAGTCGGGAGCGGCGGGGAGGCCGGTCCGGGCGGGGTTCCACAGCACGACGTTCGTGCCGCCGGTCATGGTGGATGGTGCCCACAGGCCGTCGAGGTCGGGCCAGGTGGCGCGGATCTGCCGTGCCCACGCCCTGCAGGTGCTCTTGGGGGCGGTGGCGAGGGCGAACGCGGCGCCGTTGCGGAGTGCCCAACCGCCGGTCAGGTCGAGCAGTCGCAGGTCGCGGGTGGGCGTCCAGGCGGTGACCTGGGGTCCGAAGCTGCGAGAATCGACGACCCGGGTGGCCTGGAAGGTCTCGGCCATCGCGGTGGCCAGGCTGGTGGCCGTGTACAGCACCCCTTCGACCGACGGTGCGGCAGGTTCGGGTTGCGGGTCGTAGCGCATGGTCGGGATCGGGCCGAA
>JAGQUI010000769.1 GCA_020438595.1 Propionibacteriaceae bacterium
AGAAGTTCATCAGCACGATGACCAGCGCGGCGGGGATCAGGAAGACCCAGCCGGTGACGTTGCGGCGCTGCTCGACGCCGTAGCGTCGCGTCCGGCGCGGCCGCGCGGCCGGGCTCCCTTCCCGGGACGGCACCGGGATGGCGGTTGATGACACGGGTGCTCCCACCTCTCGGGTTGAGTGGGGGCCGCTCAGCGCGGCCCCCACCCACGACTACCGATGGATCACTTCATCGCGAATTCGACGTTCTTCTGCGCTTCGTCGAGTGCGGTGGTCGGATCGGTCCCGTTGAGGATCTTCGTGATCGCGGCGCTGACGGCGTCGCGTCCCTCGTAGTAGTAGGCGCCGGTGTTGTTCTTGGGCACCTGCTTGGAGTACCCCACGACCTGGGCGAACACGGGCTGGCCGCCGAAGAACTCCTGCGGCTCGGCGTACACCGTGCTGTCGGCCATCGGCAGCCAGTTCGCCAGCGCACCGGAGGACGGCAGGATCGTCTCGTACAGCTCCGTGGAGCCGGCGAACGTCTTGTTCAGGAAGTCGGCCGCGAGGTCGTAGTTCGCGTTCGAGCTGATCGCCCAGGACGAGCCGCCGTTGGCGGAGTAGTTCGTCGCGCCCGCGACGCCGTCCAGCTTGGGCAGGTTGGTGATCTCCCACTTGCCGGACTGGTCCTTGGCCGTCTGGATCGAGCCGAGGATCCACACGCCGTTGATGGTGCCGGCGACGTTGGAGTTCACGAACGAGCCGATGTACTCGTCCCAGCTGTTCACCTCGACCATGACGCCGGACTTCACCAGCTGCTGGTAGACGTCGATCGACTTCATCAGCGCCTCGTTGCCGCTGATCGTCGGGTTGCCCGCCTCGTCGAACAGGCTGGCCCCGGCGCTCTGCAGCATCATCATGATCAGGTCGGACGAGCCGGCCTGGCCGGACAGCAGCGGCTTGCCGGTCTTGGCGAGCACCTGCTTGCCCTTGGCGATGAAGTCGCTCCAGGTGATGTCGGTGAAGTCGTCGACCGTCATGCCGGCTTCCTTCAGCACGTCGGTGCGCAGCGCGGTGATGGCGGTGCCGTTGTCGAACGGCAGGCC
>JAGQUI010000770.1 GCA_020438595.1 Propionibacteriaceae bacterium
CTCGTCCAGCGGGTCACCCAACGCGACCTGGCGAGCTTCCTCAACATCACCGACGTCGCCCTGAGCCGGATCGCCAAGCGGGTCCGGGGCGACGCACTGCACTCCGTGAACAGCAGCGATGGCGTTCCGGTCGACACGGTCGACCACATCCTGACCTGACGGGTCGGCTTTCAGCGAGTCACCAGCAGGCACACAGCCTGTTCACACACCGCGGGTCGAGGGTGGGGGCATGGAGTCACCCGACGACGGCAGGGACCGCAGCGGCACGGCAGTGCGGGTGGCCGGGGTCGGCCTCGGGATCCTGGGTGCCACCTTCGGCGTGGCCGGCTGGTTCACGCTGGCCCCGTCGGCGGCCACGACCGAATCCGTCGTGGTCACCACCGGGAGTAGTACGACGATGAACTACACGCAAGGCACCACGGTCCGCGTCGGCAAGGGACGCGCACACACGCACACCGGGGGTGCCGGGTAGGTGACGAGCTCTCCGGACGGGGCGACAGGGCGAGAGACGGTGGGTAGCGCCCGCTGGAACACGCTGGACACCTGGTGCGAGATGCTGACCGTTCGCGAGGCCGACCTGCCCGAGGTCACCGCACTGGCCCGCGCCCGCCTGGCGGAGCTGACCAACGCCTGCCTCGGCGCCGACTCCGAACTCGCCGGGCTGGCGCCGGGGCGTCCGCAACGGATCAGCGAGGTGCTCGCGCTCGCCCTCGAGGCGGCGCTCCGCACCTTCGGGTTCACCGACGACCGGGTCGGTACGGGTTGGCGGGAGATCGACCTCGACCGGGCGGCCGGTCAGGTGACCGTTCCCGAAGGGCTGCGCCTGGAGGTCGCCGCACGCGTCCGATCGTGGGCATCGGACTGGGTCGCACGCGGCTGCGCCGACGCACTGGGCGTGGGCTGCCTGGTGAACCTCGGCGGCGATATCGCCGTGCGCGGAGAGGTCCCGGACGGTGGGTGGCAGGTGGAGATCGACGACGGCCGGCCCGACTCCCGGGGCTACCCGGTGATCTCGATGGGCTGGCCCGGGGGACTGGCGACGCGCTCGGCCACGTCCGGGGCGTGGCACTCGGTGACCGT
>JAGQUI010000771.1 GCA_020438595.1 Propionibacteriaceae bacterium
TCGGCGATGGCGGCGGTGCGCTCGAGCAGGTCTCGCCCCTCGAGGCAGACCAACTCGATGTCGACGCCCGCCGGCAGTTTCGCCTCGGCGTTGTGCAGCCAGGTGGCCCACGGGTCGGACCAACCCTCGACGCGGAACGTCCAGGCGCCCTCTGCGTCCGGACGGACCCAGGCCTCCCACGGGTCGAGGCCACTGGGCTCCATCGGGGTCATGTCGACCCGGGTCTCCGTGCCAGCCGGGCTGGTCAGGATCACCGAGGCGTTGACGGCGTCGTGGCCCTCGCGGAAGACCTTCGCCCGTACCGGTATGAGTTCGCCGACGACGGCCTTGGCCGGGTACGCGCCGCCCTCGATGACGGGGCTCACCTTGGCGACCGGGATCCGGCCGAAGCCGCGGGGCATCGTCACCGTGGGGCTCAGGTCGAGCGGGGCAGCGGCGGGCGCGGGACTGGCCGGTTTCGTCGACGGCTCTGCGGCAGCCGGCGTGGCCGGCGTCCGCTGCTGGCGCTTGCGGGACGGGTTTGCGGTTGCGCTCACGTGCCCAACCTAGCGGCTGGCACTTTCGAGCGGGAGGGAATGCGCAGGGCTTCCCACTGTGCCGTCGAGGGCTGGTTCAGGGTGCGCGGAACGGGTATCGGCAAGGGACCACCATCGCCGCTGCCGGCTCAGCCGGGGGGAGAGCCCGCGAAGGAACGGGTCGCGCGTGACTCGGACGCGACTCGCGGCGAACCGGCGGGTCCGCCTGAATCGGTCGCGCTCGGGCTCTCGGGCTGCCGGGGTTGCTTCCTCGCCCCGGGGTCGCTCAGGGGGCGTGTTCAGGCGTCCTCGGACGGGCTGAGCGGGGAGACCGGGACGAGCTGGGCCCCGGTCCGCACCTCGGCGCTGAACACGGCCACCGTTCGCGCCGGGAGGGTGATCGTCGACCCCGGTGCGAGCCGTTTGCGGGGGAGCTCCCCGTCCAGGCCGGTGTGCGCGACCAGCTGGTAGCGCAGCGCCCAGGGCGCGCCCGGTAGCGACAGCTCCACCGGGTCCCAGCCGGCGTGGAAGTAGACCAGGAAGGCCTCGGTGCGGTCGGAGAGG
>JAGQUI010000772.1 GCA_020438595.1 Propionibacteriaceae bacterium
GGTCACCTTCCCCGGAGGCGCTCACGACCGCGACGACCACGACGCAATCGCCACAGCCCTCCGGGAAGCGCGCGAAGAAGTAGGACTTGATCCGGAAAGCGTGCACGTCGTTGCCACCCTGCCCCGGTTCGCCCTACCTGACAGCGGGTTCCTCGTCACGCCCGTCCTGGCCTGGTCGAACTCACCGTCCCTGTCCGCGCCAGCAAATATCTCCGAGGTATCCGCCGTTCGATTCGTCCCGTTGATCGACCTGATCGCAAGGACGCCTTCACCCAGGGATCCCTCGATCGACGCCCGACCACCACTGAAGCCACGACGCCACGCAGAGCTGCGCGCGAGTCTGGCGCCGATGACCCGCACCCTGATCGATCTCGCTGCCTTCTGGGTGCTCCCGGCCCTCGATGGCGCCCCCAACGCATCCCGATAGGTTCGCGCTACCTCGAGCTCAGCCGGACCTCCGCTGCCTTCTCTTCCGGGAACCTGAGCGCAGTCGTGGGGCGCGACCGATCCCCGCTTCGGCTGCCTCAGCCGGACACTGTCGCGACGGGCGGATTCGTGCGCCGGTCCGGGAAGGTGCGGACGGGACCCTGTACCGACACGCCCACCCGATCGCCGGGGGCGGGGGCCTGCGGGCCCATGACGCGCGCCCGCAACGGAGAGACCCCGGCAGGATCGGCGAGGACAAGCTCGACCAGTGCGTCGTGTCCGAAGTAGGTCACCCTGCCGACGGTGGCGTCGAGCGCCCCCGCCGTCGCGGCGGTGAGGCTGATCTGCTCGGGACGGATCATGACCTCGACAAGTCCCCCGGGCTGTGGGCCCGAGACGGGCAGCCTGCCGAGCCGGCACTCGACCTGTCCGTGGGCCGCGGTGCCGGGGAGAAGCACGGTGTCGCCGAGGAAGGTGGCCACGCCGGTGTCGACGGGTTCGCGGTAGACCACCTCCGGGCGGCCCACCTGACGGAACCGCCCGGCGGCGAGGATGGCCACCTCGTCGGCGATGGAGAGCGCCTCCTCCTGGTCGTGGGTGACCAGGATCGCGGTGGCGCCCGCGCCCTTCAGTG
>JAGQUI010000773.1 GCA_020438595.1 Propionibacteriaceae bacterium
CCGCGGGCAACGCCACCGAGCCCGAGATCGAAGAGGCGCAGAACCTCTCCGGCATGGAGTTCGGCGCCGACTGACCCAGCCCGGACCGAGTAAGGGACGGTTCCGATTGCGGTCCACGTCCGCCCCAACCACAACCCGTAGTGGTGGACGGAAGCAATCCTCCCGTCCCGTCTTCGTGCACGGGCGACACACCGCAGCCTCACGGCATTTCCACAGGTTCGTTCGGTTGAGTGCTGCTGACCCGGCCAGCCGCGTCGGAGGAACGGGAGGTCCCGGGTGGTCGCGGCCAGTTCGGATAGCTCCTCGGGGGACGGCTCGGCGCCGCTGTCGCGGGCGGCCAGCCAGCGCTGCCGCAGGGCATCGGCTGCGGGGTGGAAGGCGCCCTCGCTCGTCTCGTACCAGCGCTGCGCAGCCGCCAGCACCTCGATGAACTCGGCGGAGCGCGGGATCGTCTCGCCGCGGCGCCAGCGGCTCAGCAGGCTGTCGTCGCGGAAGGTGGAGAACACGGCGTCCAGCCGCTCGAACTCGACAACCGCGGCGCGGTCCGCGGCCTCGGCAGCCGCCGCGGGCGCGTCGATCCGCAGCTCCACCACCGTGGCGAGCAGGCGGTGTGGGTGAACGAGTGCGTGGTCACGGCGTCGGATTGGGTTCGGCGCCGCCGTAGCGCCGGTCGCGGTGGACGTACTGCTCGACGGCCCGCCACAGGTCGCGGCGGTCGAAGTCGGGCCACAGCCGGTCCATGAACACCATCTCGGCGTAGGCCGACTGCCAGAGCAGGAAGTTCGACGTGCGCTGTTCCCCGGACGAGCGGACGAACAGGTCCACGTCGGGGATCTCGGGCTCGTCGAGGAAGCGGCGGAACCGGTCCTCGGTGAGCCGGGACGGGTCGAGCTCGCCGCGCACGGCCGCCTCGGCGACCGCCCGGGCGGCGTCCACGATCTCGGCGCGGCCGCCGTAGTTCACGCAGAACTGCAGGGTGAGCACGTGGTTGTCGGCACTCTGGCGTTCGGCGTCCTGCAGTTCGCGGATCACGCTGCGCCACAGCTTCGGCGTCCG
>JAGQUI010000774.1 GCA_020438595.1 Propionibacteriaceae bacterium
GGGCGACCTTCTCGTCGATGAGCAGGATGTTCATCCCGATCCGCAGGCTGGCCAGGGCGGCGAACAGGTGGGTGCGCATGAAGTTCGCCAGCGTGAACCGGCTGTCGGGGGTGCGCACGAACAGCGGACGGCCCTCCTCCAGGCCGGTGATGTGCTCGCCGGAGAGGTAGTTGTAGGCCAGCAGGCCACCACAGTCCGGCTCGCCCTCCAGCGAGGCGGTGAACAGGGTCTCGAAGACGGTGCTGGTGTCCGCGTCAGATCCGATCCGGGCGGCGAACTCGCCGAACAGGCCCGCCCACGCGTTCAGCTCGCTGGCGCCGTTGTTGCAGTGCACCATTGCGACCAGGTCCCCGGCCGGGGTGGTGACCAGGTCCAGCTCGGGATGCATCCGCGCCAGGGGCTGCTCCAGCACCACCATCGCGAAGATCGAGGTGCCCGCACTGACGTTGCCGGTGCGGACAGCGACCGAGTTCGTCGCGACCATCCCGGTCCCGGCGTCCCCCTCGGGCGGACACAACGGAACCCCCGGCTGGAGGGTGCCGGACGGGTCGAGCAGCGCCGCCCCCTCAGCCGTGAGCGTGCCCGCCCCGGCGCCCGCCGGCAGCACCGCGGGAAGCAGCCCGGCCAGGTCGCACCCGTAGCCCTTGCCGGCGGCCAGCTCGTCGAACTGGCCGATCATCGTGGTGTTGTAGCCGCCGGTGGTGGTGTCGATCGGGAACATGCCGGACGCGTCACCCACGCCCAGCACCCGCTCGCCGGTCAACAGGTTGTGCACGTAGCCGGCCAGGGTGTTGATCGAGGCGATCGAGGCCACGTGGTCCTCGCCGTTCAGCATCGCCTGGTACAGGTGCGCGATCGACCAGCGCTGCGGGATGTTGTACCCGAACAGGGCGCTCAACTCCTCCGCGGCCTGCCCGGTGATCGTGTTCCGCCAGGTCCTGAACGGCACCAGCAGCGCCCCTGACTGATCGAAGGCCAGGTAGCCGTGCATCATCGCGGAGACACCCATCGCGCCCACCGTGGCCAACTCGACCCCGTACCG
>JAGQUI010000775.1 GCA_020438595.1 Propionibacteriaceae bacterium
GCCGCGATGGCCGGACGCCCGGTGCTGCTCGGGGCCACCGGCGGCACGGGACGGCACTCGCTGATGATCGACCACGCGATGCTGCCGCTGTTCTTCTACCTGAAGGCGCTGGTGGCCCCGCACCCGGTGTTCGCCGCGACGAAGGACTGGGGTGCGGCCGGCGGCAAGCTGGATCGCCGGATCGCGACGGCGGCACAGGAGTTCGCGAAGGTCGTCCTCGCGGCGGCTCCGCACAAGCAGGGCGACGACTTCGAGGTGACCGACTTCACCGACCTGCTCGGCGGCTGACTTCCCGCTCCCCACCCAGACGCTCCCGAAATTCGAGAACGCTCCCGAAATTTCGGGAGCAAGGACGAGTTTCGGGAGCTTTTGTCTGGTGACTGGCTTTCTCAACCTGATGGTTGACATTGGGTTCGCTTCCGGCTAGCGTCATCATCAACCAATTGGTTTAGGACGGTGACATGTCGACAGACCAGCTCTCCCGCACCTTCGCGGCCCTCGCCGACCCGACCCGGCGCGACCTGGTTGCCCGGCTGACCCTGGGCGACGCCACGCTGGGCGAACTGGCCGGCTCCTACGAGATGAGCCTGCAGGCGGTCTCCAAACACCTCACCGTGCTGGAGCGCGCCGGCTTGGTCACGCGCGGGCAGGCCGGTACCCGGCGTCCTGTGCACCTGGAGGCCGACATGCTCGACCCGCTCACCGACTGGTTGGAGCGCTACCGGCGCCGGGCCGAGCAGCGCTACCAGCGACTGGACGCCGTGCTCGCCGAGCTCGCCGCCGACGAGGCCTACCCCGGCACCGCCCGGCGGAACGACAAGGAGGAACGATGATCGATCGCTACGACACCGCCCAGATCGAGGCCGACCCGACCCTGCCACTCGTGCGGATCACCCGTGATTTCGCGGCCACGCCCGCGCAGGTGCAGCGGGCCCACACCGACCCGGAGCTGTACGCCCGCTGGGTGGGCCCGAACGACGTGACCACCCGGATCGATCACTGGGACGCCCGCAGCG
>JAGQUI010000776.1 GCA_020438595.1 Propionibacteriaceae bacterium
ATCGCGACGTGGGTGCCGAGGGCGACGACGGCGGTGAGCGTGGTGACGCGGCCGGCGAGGGTCGAGCACACGGCGTCCAGTAGCAGCGGCAGGGGGCTGGAGCGGGTCCCGTCGGGAATCACCAGGCAGACGCTTCTGCCGTCCAGGCCCGCGGCGTCCAGTTGCTCGCGGACGAAGCCGCGCAGTTCGTCCTCGGTAAGGGTGGTGCCGGGACCGCCGATCAGGGCGGCGTCCGCGGCGAGTTCTGCGACCTGCTCACTCATGGCTCCACCCTGCTCCCTCCGTCCCGGCCCGGCAACACCCCGGGGCAACACCCGGCAACGCCGCCGTGGACGGAGTTGGGGACGGTTCCGATCTCCGTCCATCTCCCCGGTGGACGGAGATCGGAACCGTCCCCATCTTCGTCCGGCCATGGCAACACCCGGCAACGCGTTTGCCGGGACGGCACGGGCGGCCACGATGGACGCCATGACCAGCCTGTTGAGCACCGGCGCCCGCCTCGAGGTGCACCCCGACCGGATGCTGCCGGCCGATCCCGCGCTGCGGGGGGTGGCGCGCGAGATCTACGCCAGCGTCCGTGACCTGCCGATCATCTCCCCGCACGGCCACGTGCCGGCGCAGTGGCTGGCGGACGACCAGCCGTTCGCCGATCCGACCTCGCTGCTGATCACCCCCGACCACTACGTGACCCGGCTGCTGCACGCCAGCGGCATCGGGCTGGACCGGCTCGGCGTCGGCCAGGCCGGCTTCACGCCCGAGCAGTCCCGTGAGGCGTTCCGGACCCTGTGCGCGCACTGGCACCTCTACCGCGGCACCCCGGTCCGGTTCTGGCTGGAGTCGGAGCTCGCCGAGATCTTCGGACTCGACATCGCCCCGTCCGCCGAGACCGCGGACGCCCTGTACGACGCCCTCGCCGAGCGCCTGGCCACGCCGGCCTTCCGGCCGCGCGCGCTCTACCAGCGCTTCGGCATCGAGTTCCTCGCCACCACCGACGACCCCTGCGACGACCTCGGCC
>JAGQUI010000777.1 GCA_020438595.1 Propionibacteriaceae bacterium
GTGATGTGGTCGTGCGGCAACGAGTCGTTCGGCGGCACGAACATCCTCGCCGTCGCGGACTGGTTCCGGGCGCGGGATACCCGTCCGGTGCACTACGAAGGGGTGTTCTGGGATCCGCGCCACCCCGAGACGACCGACGTGGTCAGCCAGATGTACACCCCGGCCGCGGAGGTCGAGGCGTACCTGGCGACGCACCGGGACAAGCCGTTCATCCTGTGCGAGTACGCGCACTCGATGGGCAACTCGTTCGGCGCCGTGGACAAGTATGTGGACCTCTCCTACCGCGAGCCGCTGTTCCAGGGCGGGTTCATCTGGGACTTCGCCGACCAGGCGGTGCCGCTGCGCGACCGGTACGGACGGGACTACTTCGGCTACGGCGGGGACTGCGGTGAGAGGCCGCACGACGGGGACTTCAGCGCGGACGGGATCCTGTACGCCGACCACACCCCGAAGCCGATCCTGGCCGAGGTGGCCTACCTGTACCAGCCGTTCCGGATCCAGATCACGGCCGGGTCCGTCGAGGTGGAGAACCGGTTCCTGGTCACGGGCTCGGCCGGGTACGACGCGGTGGTGCGGCTGGCCCGCGAGGGCGAGGTGCTGGCCGAGGCCGGCTTCGCCACCGACGTGCCACCCGGCGAGACCCGGACCTACCCGCTGCCGGTGACGGTGCCGGATGGGCCCGGGGAGTACACCGTCGACGTGGCCTTCCGGCTGCGCGAGGCGAGGCCGTGGGCCGCGGCCGGGCACCAGGTCGCCTCCGAACAGGCCGTGTTCGGGTCTCGACCGGCTCGCCCGGCCGTGGCGGCGGTTCCCGAACTGGTGAACGGCATTCACAACGTCGGCGTGCACGGCCCGGACTTCAGCGTGTTGTTCTCCAAGCTGTACGGCGGGCCGGTCTCGTACCGCCACGGCGGCCAGGAACTGCTCCACGGCGTCCCGGTGCCGAACTTCTGGCACGCACCCACCTCGAACGAGCGCGGCTGGGGCGCCCCGTTCGAGGACGCCCA
>JAGQUI010000778.1 GCA_020438595.1 Propionibacteriaceae bacterium
AGTCTCGTACACGCGAGGGAGTCGGTTGAGCCCGAACATGGCCAGCCGGCCGTCCCGGAGTCGGTCGTGGAGGTGGTCGAGGTGGTCGTGCAGGTGGGTGGTCATGGCAAGCGCTTCCTCACGGTTGTATGATGCAACCGTTCCAGCGTACAGCCAGACGGTTGTATGCTGCAACCATGCGAGGTCCCGACGACGATCTGAGTTCGTTGATCCGCCAGGTGGTGCGCCTGGTCGGGATGCTGGAGCGGCACGGTCATGGCGGGATCGAGGCGAGTGCGTCGGAGTTGTTCGCGCTGGACGAGCTCGGCGGCGGGCCGTTGATCCAGACCGAGCTGGGCAGTCGGCTGGGCTTGGAGAAGAGCACCGTGAGCCGGCTCGTGGCGGCGATGGAGAAGCGAGGCTGGGTGGCGCGGGAGCGTGACCAGGGGAATCGTCGGCTGTCCGTGGTGACCCTGTCAGAGGCCGGACGGTCGGCAGCAGGACACGCCGCCCAGCATCTCCGCCGCCAGCACCTCCGCCTGATGGCCGCGTTGAGCGAGGATGAGAAGGCAGCTCTGGCGATGGGCGTACGCGCCTTGGCGCGGGTGCTGTCGCGGCTGCCGGAAGGGTGAAGTACAGACACCGCGGCGCCCCTCGCCTGCTCACCCCGGGAAGGCACGCGCGTCCCAGATGATTGCGCAATGATGCAATAATGCAACCATGGTTCCTGGGTGGAGTCGCCACACGCGATCAATGACAGCCGCGGCCGTCCGCACACGGACCAGCCCACCCCAGCCCGACCTCAACCAGGCCGTCGAAGTCCTGCGACTCCTGGCAGACCCGACCCGGCTCTCCATCCTGACCATGCTCAACGGCGTCGAGCTGTCAGTCGGAGACATCGCCGACCAGTTGCAGCGACCCGTGCCGGCGGTGTCGCAACACCTCGCCAAGCTCCGCACCGGTCGCCTGGTCACCACCCGCCGCGCCGGCACCTCGGTCTACTACTCCCAACC
>JAGQUI010000077.1 GCA_020438595.1 Propionibacteriaceae bacterium
GTCAGCGAGCGCGCGTTCGTTGCCGCTGACCGACTCGACGTCGACCACCTGCCGGAACAGCGCCACCAGATCGCCGGTGAGATCGAGGCTCATGCGCCGAGCCTATCCACTCCCCGAGTTGTCAGAATCTCGTGCACCTATGGCCGCACGAGATTCTGACAAGTAGGCCGGGTGGGGCGGCCGGGTAGGCTGACCGCCATGACCCGACCCGCGCACGGCTGGGGCCTGGCCAGCATCCACGAGTCCGGCCAGGTCCTCGACACCTGGTTTCCCGCACCCGCCCTCGGCGAGGCTACGACGCGGGAGGCCCCGGCGTCCCTGGTCGCTGCCGGCCAGGAGGACGACGAGCGGCGGGTGCGAAGCGTCCCGGTGCTGGTCGAGATCGACCTCGACGCGCCGCCTGCCGACGTCCCCGACGCCTACCTGCGGCTGCACCTGCTCAGCGCCCGGCTGTGCCCGCCCCGCAGCATCGACCTGACCGGACTGTTCGGCGTGCTGCCCAACGTGGTCTGGACCAACTTCGGCCCGTGCGCCGTGGACGGGTTCGAGGACGTCCGGCTGGCGCTGGGTTCGGCGCGCGGCCGGGTGGCGGTCTTCGGAGTGGACAAGTTCCCGCGGATGACCGACTACGTGGTGCCCTCCGGCGTGCGCATCGCCGACGCCGACCGGGTGCGACTGGGTGCGCACCTCGCGTCCGGCACGACCGTCATGCACGAGGGCTTCGTGAACTTCAATGCCGGCACGCTCGGCTCGTCCATGGTCGAGGGCCGGATCTCGGCCGGCGTCGTGGTCGGCGACGGCTCCGACATCGGGGGCGGCGCGTCGATCATGGGCACGCTGTCGGGTGGCGGCCAGGAGCAGATCACGATCGGCGAGCGGTGCCTGCTGGGCGCCGAGTCCGGCGTGGGCATCTCGCTGGGCGACGACTGCGTGGTGGAGGCCGGCCTCTACGTCACCGCCGGCACCAAGGTGAGCCTGCCCGGCGGCGCGGTGGTGAAGGCCCTCCAGCTCAGCGGACGCAGCGGGCTGCTGTTCATCCGGAACTCGCTGACCGGCGCGGTCGAGGCGCGCTCGCGGGCGGGTTCGGGCATCGAGCTCAACACCGCGCTGCACGACAATTGAGGTGTCCGTGAGGCGGGCCAGGGGGGCGCTGTGGGCGGTGCTCGGCATCGCGGTCGTGCTCGCGCTGGTGGCCGGCGGCGTCACGCTGTGGGCCAACTACAACAAGTCCCCGCTGCCGATCCAGGACCGCTGCACGGCGACCGCCGGCGGCCACACCACCACCATCGATCCCGAACAGGCCCGCAACGCCTCGATCATCGCGGGGACGTCGGTCCGGCGCGGACTGGTGCCGCGCGCGGCGTCCATCGCACTGGCCACGGCGTACCAGGAGTCGGGCATCCGGAACCTCGATTACGGCCACGCCGACTCCCTCGGCCTGTTCCAGCAGCGACCGTCGAAGGGCTGGGGCACCGAGGAGCAGATCATGGATCCCTGGTACTCCACGAACACCTTCTACAAGGCGATGGAGCGGATCACCGACTGGGAGTCCAGGGACATCAACGATGTCGCGCAGGCCGTGCAGCGCAGCGCCTACCCCGACGCGTACCGCAGGCACGTCCAGAACGCCCGGACGCTGGCCAGCTCGCTGACCGGGGAGACCCCTGCGTCCTTCACCTGCGTGGTCAGGTCGCCGGCCACGGCCGATCCCGACGGAATGCGCGCCTTCCTGGTCCAGACGTTCGGCAAGGACGTCGTCACGGTGAAGCGTGACGGCGACACCCTGGTCGCGACCACGAAGAGCCCCCAGCACGCGTGGGCCGTCGCCCAGGCGGCGATCGCGAACACCGGCACCTACGGGCTGTCCTCCGCACAGGTGGGGCCGTACTCGTGGACCCACTCCCGCACCGGCCTCGCCGACTGGGTGGGTAGCGGACCGACCGACACCGCGAGGGAAGTGCGGCTCGTGTTCACCGGCGCGTCGCCGCGCTGACGTTCCGGGACATTCCTGCCACCGATCGGCCCGCCGGCGTCCGTTCCGTCCCGATCACGGCGAACAGCGGCAGTTCTGTCCCGGAGTCGCCGCTCTGGACCGAGTGGGGGACGGTTCCTGACTCGGTCCAGTCCCAGGGTGGACCGGGTCACGAACCGTCCCCGACCCGGTCCGTCAGGCGAGCAGGCGCTGCGCGGCGGCGGCGATCCGCTCGTCGGACGCGGTGAGGGCGACGCGCACGAACCGGCGTCCGGCCGCACCGTAGAAGTCGCCCGGCGCCACCAGGATGCCGAGGCCGGCGAGGTGGTCGACGCTGGCCCGGCAGTCCTCGTCCCGGGTGCACCACAGGTAGAGCGAGCCCTCCGAGTGCTCGACCCGGAAGCCGGCCGCCTCCAGTGCCGGCCGCAGCTGCGCGCGGCGCCGGGCGTACCGGTCGCGCTGCTCCTCGACGTGGGACTGGTCGTCGAGCAGGGCCACCATCGCCGCCTGCACGGGCGCGGGCAGCATCAGGCCGGCGTGCTTGCGCACCTCCAGCAACGGACGGACGATCTCGGGATCGCCCGCGACGAAGCCGGCCCGGTAGCCCGCCACGTTCGAGCGCTTCGAGAGCGAGTGGACGGCCAGCAGGCCGTCGAGCGAGCCGCCGTTCACGAACGGGTTCAGCACCGACACGGGCTCGGCGTCCCAGCCGAACTCGCCGTAGCACTCGTCGGAGGCCAGCACCGCACCCACCTCGCGGCAGGCGTCGACCCACTCGCGGAGCCCGGCCGCGTCGAGCACCGCGCCGTGCGGATTCGCCGGGGAGTTGATCCAGACCAGCTTCGGCCGCATCTCGAAGATCCAGGACGGGTCGTCGCACCCCAGCACGGCGGCGCCCGCGATCAACGCCCCCACGCCGTAGGTCGGGTAGGCGATCTCGGGAACCACGACCGCGTTCCCCGGACCGACGCCGAGCAGCGTCGGCAGCAGTGCGACCAGTTCCTTCGTGCCGATCACAGGCAGCACGCCCGCATCGGTCAGCCCCACCGCACCCCAGCGGCGGACGAGGTAGCCGATGATCGCCTGGCGCAGGGCCGGCGTCCCCCAGGTCGTGGGGTAGCCGGGCGCGTCCGCAGCGTCCGCGAGGGCACGCTGCGCGATCTCGGGGGTCGGATCGACCGGCGTGCCCACCGACAGGTCGACGATGCCGTCGGGATGCGCCCCGGCGAGCGCCCGGGCAGCGTCCAGGGAGTCCCAGGGGAAGTCGGGCAGGCGATCCGCCAGGGGTTGGTTCACTCGCCCTGCGGCGGCAGCGCGGCGACCGTCGGGTGGTCGTAGTCGACCGCGCCGAGCTTCGCCGCCCCACCGGGCGAGCCGATCTCGTCGAAGAAGTGCACGTTGACGTCGTAGTACTCGGCCTGGTCCGCCGGGACATCGTCCTCGTAGAAGATGGCCTCGGTCGGGCAGACCGGCTCGCACGCCCCGCAGTCGACGCACTCGTCGGGGTGGATGTAGAGCATCCGGTTGCCCTCGTAGATGCAGTCGACCGGACACTCCTCGACGCACGCGAGATCCTTGATGTCCACACACGGGAGAGTGATCACGTACGTCATGGGCCGGCTCCTGGGTCGCTCCTGCAAAACTGAGCAGCACTCTACAACTGACAACGGGAGATGAAGCGACGTGCCCCGCCGGGATCCCAGCAGCCAGACGCCCGCCGTGGGCGGCCGGGTCAGCCTGCGCCGCAGACTGGCCGACGGCGGCCAGGGCGACCTGCTCGGCTTCGTCCTCGCCACCGACGCCGGGCGGCTGCTCGTGCGCGACCGGCACGGGACGGTGCACGCGGTCGCCCGGGCGGACGTGCTCGCCCTCCGCACGGTGGGGGTCGCCCGTGGCCGGGACCCGATCCGCACTCCTGTCGCCGACCTGGACCGGCTGGCCGCCGCCGCCGGGGTTTCCGGACGCGCGTTCGTGGCCCGCCTGTGCGACCTGCTGGACGGGCGCGCTCCCGCCCCGCCACCCGCCTGGCCTGCTCCCCCGCCCTGTCCGGCCCTCCTCGACGGCGAGTGGGTGACGGGCGCGGCGTGCCCCGACCTGCTGGCACTCGTCTGGTGGGCCAGCCACCATGACGCCCGGAGCATCCAGGTGCGCACCACGGACGCGGAGGCGCTCGCCGCCCTGGAGCAGCTGGGCTTCCACGAACGGACGTGACCGGGCCTTTCGGGACAAACCTGACGCGGATCGCGCGGGAGCACGGCGAAAGGGCCGCCTCAGGCACACCGGGGGCAGGAATGTCCCGTTCTGCGCGCAGCGGGCCGGGTAGAGGCGCTCAGGGGGCGGGTTCGGCCTCGTCGGTGAGGTCGTCCAGCGGCGCGGGGGGCAGCCCGAGCTGGGAGACGACGATCCCCGTGACCATCAGCGCGGCACCCACGTACTCGCGCAGGCCCATGTACTCGTGCAGAAGCAGCGCGCCGCCGATCGCGCCGAACACCGACTCGGTGGCCATGATCAGCGCGGCGTGGGTGGCGAGCGCGTGCCGCTGCCCGACCACCTGCAGCGTGTAGGCGATCCCGACCGACACCAGGCCGCCGTAGAGGAGTGGTACGACCGCCTGGTCGAGGCCCGTGAACGGCGCCGGCTCGACCAGCAGCGCCATGATGCTGCTCAGCACCGCGCAGGTGAGGAACTGGGCCGCGGCGAACCGGAGCGAGGAGAGCCGGCCCCCGAAGTGCTCGACCGAGAGGATGTGCCCCGCCCAGAACACGGTCGAGATGATCAGCAGCACCTCCCCGCGTCCGATCGTGAGGTCGGCGGTCACGCTGATCAGGTACAGCCCCGCCAGCGACGCCGCCACCCCGAGGATCGTGGGCAGGTTGCTGCGGTGCCCGCGGAAGGCCGCGATCACAGGCACCACGATCATGTACAGCCCGGTGATGAACGCCGCGTTTCCGGCGGGTGTGTCGATCAGGGCCACCTGCTGCAGGTTCACGGCGATCGTGAGCGGAATGCCGGCCAGGATGCCGGGCACCACGACGGCACGGGTCGCCGCCGCTCGTTCCGGCCGGGGCACCCGGCGGACGCGGTCGCGCAGCGCGATCAGGGGCAGCAGCACCAGCGCACCGAGCGCGAACCGCACCCCGGTGAAGGTGAAGGGGCCGACGTGGTCCGACCCGACCCGCTGCGCGACGAACGCGAACCCCCACAACGCCGAAGCCAGCAGCAGCGCTCCGTTGGCGCGCAGCCGCTGGCTCCGGGTGGCCCTGGTGGCGGTGGCGGTCAGCTCAGGCGATTCGCGCGAGTGCCGTCTTGGCGTGGGCAGCGACGTTGTCGGCGGTGAAGCCGTACTTGGTGAACAGCAGGCCGCCGGCGGCGGACTCACCGAAGTGGTCGATCGCGACGATCTCGCCGGCGGGGCCGACCAGCTCGCGCCAGCCCATCGGCACACCAGCCTCGACCGCGACCGTGGCCACCCCGGCGGGCAGCACGGACGCGCGGTAGTCGGCGTCCTGGGCGTCGAACCACTCCACGCACGGCATCGAGACCACCCGGGTGCCGATCCCCTCGGCCTGGAGCTGGTCGCGCGCGGCGACGGCGACGCCGACTTCGGAGCCGGTCGCGACCAGCACGACCTGCAGCTCACCGTCGGCCTCGACCAGCGTGTAGCCGCCCTTCGCCACCTCGGACGCCGGGGCGACACCGGCGGCGTCACGGTCGATGATCGGCAGGTCCTGCCGGGAGAGGATGATCGCGGACGGCCGGTCGGTGTGCGCCAGCGCCTGGTACCAGGCCTGCGCGGTCTCGTTCGCATCGGCCGGACGGATCACGTCCAGCCCGGGGATCGCCCGCAGGCTCGCGAGGTGCTCGATCGGCTGGTGCGTCGGCCCGTCCTCGCCCACCCCGATCGAGTCGTGCGACCAGACGAAGATGCTCGGGACCTTCTGCAGGGCCGCGAGCCGGACCGCGCCGCGCATGTAGTCGGCGAAGACCAGGAACGTGCCGCCGTAGCAGCGGGTCAGCCCGGACATGGTGATCGCGTTGATGATGTTGCCCATCGCGTGCTCGCGGATCCCGAAGTGCAGGGTGCGGCCCGAGTAGCTGCCGGTGAACTCGTGCGAGCTCTGCTCCGGCGGGAAGAAGGACGGCTGGCCCTTCATCGTGGTGTTGTTCGAACCGGCCAGGTCGGCCGAGCCACCCCACAGCTCCGGCACCACGTCCGCGATCGCAGTCAACACCTCACCCGACGCTGCCCGGGTCGACTTCCTGCCCGGACCGTAGACCGGCAGCGCCGCCGCCAGGCCCTCGGGCAGCGCCCGTGCCTCCAGCCGCTCCAACAGCGTCGCCCGCTCAGGGTTCCCGGCCCGCCAGGCATCGAACCCGGGCTGCCAGGCCGCCTTCGCCGCGGCGGCGTTCCCCGCCGCCTGGCCACGAGCGTGCGCGAGCACCTCCGGCTCCACCGCGAAGTTCTGCTCCGGGTCGAAACCGAGCAGCTTCTTCAGCCCCGCGATCTCCTCGCCACCCAGCTTCGCGCCGTGGACGCTGTGGTCGCCGGCCTTGGTCGGCAGCGGCCACCCGATCACCGTGGTCAGCTTGATGAACGACGGCTTGTCCGTGACCGCCTTGGCGGCCTCGATCGCCTCGTACAGCGCCGGCACGTTCTCGGTGTAGCCGGTCCCGCCGTTGGTCCAGTCCACATGCTGCACGTGCCAGCCGTAGGCCGCATACCGCGCCGCGACATCCTCGGTGAACGCGATCTGGGTCTCTCCCTCGATCGAGATCCGGTTGTCGTCATAGACCAGCACCAGGTTGCCCAGCTTCTGCGCCCCCGCCAGGGACGACGCCTCACCCGACACGCCCTCCTGCATGCAGCCGTCCCCCGCGATGCAGTACACCGTGCGGTCGAACACGCTCGCCTGGTCCAGCGGGGTGTCCGGATCCAGCAGCGCCCGCTCGCGCCTGGCCGCCATCGCGAACCCGACCGCGTCCGAGACCCCCGCACCCAGCGGGCCGGTCGTGCACTCCACCCCCGCCGTGTGGCCGAACTCCGGATGGCCGGGCGTCAGCGAACCCTCCGTGCGCAGGGACGCGAGGTCCTCGACCTCCAGCCCGTACCCGGCCAGGAACAACTGGGCGTACTGGGTCAGCGACGAGTGCCCGATCGACAGCACGAACCGGTCCCGGCCGATCCACCGGGGATCCGCCGGATCACCCTTCATCACCTTCTGGTACAGCAGGTAGGCCAGCGGCGCCAGCGAGATCGCCGTCCCCGGATGCCCGTTCCCCACCTTCTCCACCGCATCCCCGGCCAACACCCGTGCGGTGTCCACCGCCCGCTGATCCAGCTCGGTCCAGGTGAAATCGGTCATCGTCGGCCTTTCCTCGCGCTTTTGAAACGTCATAATATCGGTTCTGCTTCAGCGCCCCCAAGCCTTGCACATCCCGGTGGACACCGGCTCTTCGGTGCATACAGTTGCACGCGCGTGCAGGTTCACCCGGCCGGACGAGGCGCCCGCCCGGAGCAACCCTTCGTCCAGCCGTGGGCGTGCCGTTCAGCGCGGCCTGACGAAGACCGCCGCCGTCCGTTCGGGCACAACGAGCCAGTCCACGCCCACCTCGCAGGAGCGGACGAGGTCGTCGCTGCCGGACGCCTGGACCGGGTGCAACTCGTAGCCCTCGAGGTCGCGCGGCAGGCCCTGGCGAACCAGCCACGGAGTGGTGTTGAACACCGTGAGCAGGCCTGACCAGCGCTCGTCCACCACGCCGTCGGGGTCGTCGACCGCCATCACGATCACCCCCGGCAACTGGTGCCAGCTGTTGGCGACCGGGAAGGTCAGCATCGCGTCCACCCGCTCCGCGGTGCCCAGCCGGAACAGCCGGGTGGACGCGCGCAGCCGCAGCAGGTCGAGCGCCGCCTCATGGGCGCGCCGGATGTCCATCGGTCCGGGCTTCAGCCGCGGGTCGGCGAGCAGCGGGGCGAGCACGTGCCAGGTGGAGGCGTTGTCCCGCTCCGGCGGCAGTCCCGCGGCGAACCCGTTGTCGGTCATGGTGAAGTCGAGGTAGTTGAACCAGTCGCCGGAGTTGTAGGAGTTCCGGTCGAGGCTCTTGCTGCGCAGGATGTCGGTGCCGGCGTGCCACATCACCGGGCTCTGGCCCAGGGTCGCCAGGGCGAGGCACACCGTGTTCATCCGCACCCTGGCGGCCATCGGCGTGGCCGGGTGCAGCTTGAGGGTGAGCGCGTCGAAGAGCGTCTCGTTGTCGTGCGCGTCCACGTAGCTGATCACGTCGCCCGGGGCGTCCGCGTAGCCTGCCGGGCGGCCGCCGAAGTCGAGTTCCGCCCCGCTGAGTTCGGTGTGCCGGGAATTCGACCCGAACCGGAACGACCTCAGCGTGCCGGCCAGCCCCAGCTGGACCAGGTCGGTGCACCAGGCCAGCCGCTCGCCCTGGCCGGCCTCGTCGCCGTTCCGGCCGGTGCCGTTGTCCGCGGTGAACAGTCCGGTGCCGAAGCCCTGGCCGCGCGGGTCGCCGTCCCAGACCGACCCCCCGCGGACGGCGTCCCGCAGCCGGTCGGAGAACGTGGCGATCCCGGTGCCGCCGAGCTGGCCCTGGGCCGCCTGGACGAACCGGGCGTTGTCGGCCACCTCGCCGAAGTTCCAGCCCTCCCCGTACAGGGTCACCGCGCGCCCGTCCACCCCGTCCAGCTCCGGGGTGAGGGCGTCCAGGGCGGCCCGGACGGCGAGCATGTTGTCGCGGCTGTGGTGGCCCATCAGGTCGAAGCGGAATCCGTCCACGTGGTAGTGCCGCACCCAGTGCACACAGGCGTCCACCATCAGCTTCTGGGCCATCAGGTGCTCCGTGGCCACGTTCGGGCAGCAGGTCGACGTCTCGACCACGCCGATCGCGTCCAGGCGGTGGTAGTAGCCCGGCACGGTCCGGTCGAGCACCGACTTGGAGTCCTGGCCGGAGCTCGCCGTGTGGTTGAACACCTGGTCGAGCACGACCCGCATCCCGGCGGCGTGGAACGCGCCGACCATCTGCCGGAACTCGACCACCCGGCCGGAGCCCTCGGCGCTGGCCAGCGTGGAGGAGAACGACCCCTCGGGTGCGAAGTAGTGCCAGGGGTCGTAGCCCCAGTTGAAGCCGCTGCGGCCCCCGGTGGAGTTCACCTGGCGCTGCTGCTCGGGGCTGTCCGGCGGCAGCTGCTTGAGGTGCTCCCACGGCGGCCTGACCTGGAGTTCCGGGTGTTCCTCGACAGTCGCGTTGTCGAACAGCGGGAGCAATTGCACCGTGTTCAGCCCCGCCCCCGCGAGGCGCCGCAGGTGGGCCATGCCTGCGCTGTCCACGGTGGGGGCGAGGAAGCTGCCGCGCAGGTTCTCCGGCACGGTCGCGTCGGAGATCGAGAAGTCGCGCAGGTGGAGTTCGTAGATCACCTGGTCGACCGGGTCGGCCAGCCGGGGAGCGACCGCATCTCGCCACTCTCCGGGCACCAGCGCGGGATCCGCCAGGTCGGCGAGCACCGAATGGGTGGAGTTCACCGTGAGGGCCGTCGAGTACGGGTCGGTGACCTGGTTCACCACCACCCGGCGGTGCTGCGGGGTGTAGACCGTGACCTCGTAGCGGTACCG
>JAGQUI010000779.1 GCA_020438595.1 Propionibacteriaceae bacterium
CTTCACGCGCCCCAGCGGCACCAGCAGCAGCGGCACCAATAATCAGAACGGTGGCGGTTTCGGCGGCGGCGGCTTCGGCGGCGGCGGTCTCGGCGGCGGGCAGCCACCGGGCGGCGTTACCGGCGGAAACGGGCCGACGCGATGAGCACCATGCTGCACATGACGGACGTCCGTAAGACCTACGCCACCGGCGTGGTTCAGGTGGAGGCGCTGCGCGGGGTCGATCTGGACGTCGCCGAGGGCGACTACCTGGCCATCATGGGGCCGTCCGGCTCGGGCAAGTCGACGCTGATGCACATCATCGGCTGCCTCGACGTGCCGACCTCGGGCACCTACCTGCTTGACGGCACCGACGTCAGCGAGATGACCGAGAAGCAGCTCGCCGAGGTGCGCAACCGCAAGATCGGGTTCGTGTTTCAGCAGTTCAACCTGCTGCCCTGGCTGAGCGCGCACGACAACGTCACGCTGGCGCTGCGCTTCTCGGCGCGGCGGCGCGCGCAGGCTGCCGAGGGTGAGGCGGGCCGCCTGCTCGGTGGGATGGGCCTGGCCGACGCGCTGTGGCGGCGGCCGGCAGCGCAGCTGTCGGTGGGTCAGCAGCAGCGCGTGGCCGCGGCCCGCGCGCTCATCGGCCGCCCGGCGCTGATCCTGGCCGACGAGCCCACGTCCGCGCTCGACGAGGACGCGCGCGACGCCTTCATGGCGCTGCTGCTGCAGTGCTGTGCCGAAGCGGGCAGCGCGCTGGTGTTCGTCAGTCACGATGCGCGGTTGGCCGAGAGGTTCGCGCGGGTCGAGCGCCTCGCGTCGGACGGAGTGGGCGGCGCATGACCGGGCTCCTCACGCTGGCCGCCCGCAGTGCCTGGAACCGGCGCTTCGTGCTCTCGCTCGTGGTGGTCTCCATCGCGCTGTCCACGCTGCTGCTGCTGGGCATCGAGCGCCTGCGGCAGGACGTGCGCGAGAACTTCGCGCAGTCGATTGCCGGCACCGAC
>JAGQUI010000780.1 GCA_020438595.1 Propionibacteriaceae bacterium
CCGAGTAAGGAACCGTCCCCGACTCGGTCCGGTCAGGCGAAGGTGGTGTAGCTGAACGCGGGGGCGTGGCGGAGTTCGGCGAGTTCGGCGAGGTCGGACGCGGACGGCTCCCACGCCGCGGCCTCTGCGTTCGCCACCACCTGCTCGGGACGGGTCGCGCCCGAGATCACGCTGCCCACCGCCGGCTGGGCCAGCAGGCCGCCGATCGCGAGGGTGAGCATCGGGATGCCACGGGCATCGGCGAACGCCGCCAATGCCTCGATCCGGTCCCAGTCGGCGCCGGCGAGCCGCTTCGCCTGGTCGGTGCGGGCCAGCCGCGTCCCCTCCGGTGCGGCCTCGCCGCGGTGGTACTTGCCGGTGAGCAGGCCGTACGCCAGCGGGAAGTACGGCAGGATGCCCACCCCGACGCGCTCGCACGCGGGTACGAGCTCGGCCTCGGCCGCCCGGTTGTACAGCGAGTACTCGTTCTGCGCGGAGACGAACCGCTGCAGACCCGCGGTGCGCGAGATCCAGTCGGCGTCCACCACCTGCCACGCGGACAGGTTGGACGAGCCGAGGTAGCGCACCTTGCCCTCGGCGACCAGCTCGCTCATCGCCTCGAGCGTCTCCTCGATGGGCGTCTTGGCGTCGAAAGCGTGCAGTTGGAAGAGGTCGATGTAGTCGGTGCCCAGCCGGCGCAGGCTGCCTTCCACGGCGCGCAGCAGGTGGTGGCGCGACGAGCCGACGTCGTTGGGACCGGGGCCGCGGCGAAAGGTCGCCTTGGTCGAGATGATCACCTGGTCGCGGCGGCCGCGGATCGCCTGGCCGAGAATCTCTTCCGCGGCGCCGCCCGAGTAGCCGTCGGCCGAGTCGAACATGTTCAGACCGGCCTCCAGGCAGATGTCGACCAGCCGCGTGGCCTCGGCGACATCGCTGCCGCCCCACGCCTTGAAGAACTCACCCTGCCCGCCAAAGGTGCCGGTGCCCAGGCTGAGCACGGGTAC
>JAGQUI010000781.1 GCA_020438595.1 Propionibacteriaceae bacterium
GCAGCGCCTTCAGCACCTCGATGTTGGCGGCGAACTGGGCCAGCACCTCGTGGTGGCTGACTGCTTCGCCGCCGTCCACCCCGGCGTCGTGGTCGGTGACCAGGCAGACCGTCGAGTAGCACAGGGCGAGGTCGCGGGCCACGGACGCCTCCGGCACCCCCGTCATGCCAACGATGGTGCCGCCGAACGACTGGTGCATTCTCGACTCCGCCTTCGTGGAGAAGCGCGGTCCCTGGATCACCACGAGCGTGCCGCCGTCGACGGGCTGCACCGGGCCGTCGCCCGCAGCGAGGATCGCCGCCCGTCCGCGCGGGCAGTACGGGTCGGCGAACCCGACGTGGACCACGTGGCCGATCTCGTCGTAGAGGGTGTGCGCCCTGCCCCAGGTGCGGTCGATCACCTGGTCGGGCACGACGAACGTGCCCGGGCCGAGTTCGGGGCGCAGCGAGCCGACCGCGGCCGGCGCCAGCACCTGGCGGACCCCGACCTTGCGCAGCGCCCAGAGGTTGGCGCGGTAGTTCACCCGGTGCGGCGGGAACTCGTGGTTCCGGCCGTGGCGCGGCACGAACGCGACCCGGCGTCCGGCGACCTCACCGAGCGTGAGCGGCGCGCTGGGCGGACCGTAGGGAGTGGCGACGTCGACCGTGGTCGGGTCGTCGAGGAACTCGTAGAAGCCGCTGCCGCCGATCACGGCGACCTCGGCGCGGGGAGAGGGTGCGCTCACGCGGTCACTCTGCCAAACCTCCACCACCCCCCGACAGCGGGCGGGCGCGACGTCACGGATCGGCAAGAACCCTTGACAGACTCCGATCAGAAATGAGCAGAATCTGTCATGCCCGCTCACAAAACGCTCAAGATCGCTCGCCATGCGCAGATCCAGACGGCGCTGCGCGGCAGCGACGCGGTCAGCGTGCGCGAGCTGACCGAGCTGCTGGGGGTCAGCGAGGCCACCGTCCGGCGCGACCTGGAGGACCTGGAG
>JAGQUI010000782.1 GCA_020438595.1 Propionibacteriaceae bacterium
GATCCGGTCGACCATCGTGGTGCCGAAGCGCACCTGCTCGGCGATCCAGTCGACCAGGGAGCGGTCGACCTCGGCGGCGAGGTCGTGGACCGACCGGGCCAGCAGCCCGCCGTTTCCGGACAGGTTGTCGCAGGAGACGATCGCCAGCGGTCCGAGCCCGGCGGCGCGCCGGGCCATCAGCCCCGCGACAAGCCGTCCGGGGGCAGTCCGGACGGCTGCGTCGGGGGTGGCGCGCAGCGACGCCAGATCTGCGGCCACTGCGGGGGAGGCCAGGTCGAGTCCACCGTCGGCGCCGAGGTGATAGCCCGCCTCGGTGACGGTCAGCGTGACGATGGCGAGCCCGGGGGAGCGGAAGTAGCCGAGGAGCGCGGCGTGCTCGTCGGCGGCGTGCACGGCCGACACGCTCGAGATCACTTCGAACTCGTCCCCGGCCGCTCCCCGCGTGATCAGGGTGTAGAGGCCGTCCTGCGGACGCAGGGCGTCGGCGATCGCGGCCGAGCGTCCGGTGAACGCGGCGATGCCCCACTCGGCGGCGTCCGGCGCGTGCTCGGTGTACCAGGCCTGGTGGGCGCGGAAGAAGTTGCCGACGCCCAGGTGCACGATCCGCACGGGTGCGGCGGGTCGCCCGTGCCGCTCGCGGGAGAGGGTCTGGACAGGGGTGGTCACGGTCATAGCCTGAATGCCCTCCTGGGATTACCGGCCACGAGTTCGTGGGCGGTCTCGATGGCCTCGTCTGTGCTGAGCCGGTGCTCCGCGACGAGGCGGGCGAGGTAGCCGGCGTCGATCCGGCGGCTCAGGTCGTGCCGGGCCGGGATCGAGAGGTAGGCGCGAGTGTCGTCGATGAACCCGGACGTGCGGGTGAACCCTGCGGTCTCGGTGACCGCACCGCGGAACCGCGCCATCGCGTCCGGCGCGTCGATGAACCACCACGGCACGCCGATGAACACGCTCGGGTAGAAGCCG
>JAGQUI010000783.1 GCA_020438595.1 Propionibacteriaceae bacterium
TCGGCGGCGCGGAATGAGAACCGTCCCCATTTCGCGTCAGGGCTTCACCGCGGTCAGGGTGAACGTCGCGGGCAACCGCTCGGGCCGCTCGCGCAGGCGGTACTCCCCGGTGGCCTCGTCGAGGTCCATCAGGCCGTCGAACGCCTCCCACGGGGTGCTGTCGTGCTCGGTGAGCGAGGTGAGCCGCAGCCCGGCGTCCAGCACGGCGGTGACGATCTCGCCGATGCCGTGGTTCCACTCGACCGACTCCGGCGAGGTGACCTCGCCCTCCCCGGCGTAGGTGAACGCGTCCCGCCACACCAGCGCCTCGCGCTGCTCGTAGTACGGGAACTCCAGCGCCAGGGTCGTCGCGCCCGGGCCGGAGATCCAGGGCTGCTGGTCGCGGTCGACGGGCTCGGCGCCGACCACCACCGGGGACAGCGCGTTCAGCACCGGGTGGCCGTCGCGGATGAACAACCGTCCGCCCGGACGCAGCAGTTGCGCCACCGTGCGCGCCCAGCGGGTGATGTCCGGCAGCCAGCAGATGGCGCCGATGCCGGTGTAGACGAGGTCGAAGCTGCGTCCGGCGAGGGCCTGCGGCGCCGAGTACACGTCGGACTCGACGTAGTCGATGGCGGCACCGGCGCGCTCGGCGAGGCTCCGTGCCTCGGCGAGCGAGACCGGGGACAGGTCGAGCCCGGTGAGCCGGCCGCCGAGGCGGTGCAGGCTGAGCGTGTCGGTGCCGATGTGGCACTGCAGGTGCAGGACGTCGAGACCGGCGAGGTCGCCCAGGCGCGGCAGGTCGAAGCGCACCACGTCGGAGAGTGCGGTTCCGTCCGCCAACAGCCGATCGATGTCGTACCCGCCCGCGTGGATCGGGGCGCGACTGTCCCAGTTCGCCCGGTTCACCTCGAGGTAGTCCATGGCCGCACCCTAGCGACGTGTCGCGATCCGGCCATCAGGGCCCCCGGA
>JAGQUI010000784.1 GCA_020438595.1 Propionibacteriaceae bacterium
CGCCGACGGCGACACCGACGAGCTCCATCTCGCCGACGTCCGGCCCGGACATCACCGGCCGCACGTGGCGGCTCGACGCGTTCACCCTCGTGACACCGCCGTTCCAGGGCGAGGTGCCGCAGGACATGCAGGACGCCTACACCATCGAGTTCGGCGCCGACGAGAGCTTCACCGTGCGCGCCGACTGCAACACGGTGAGCGGCACCTACGCCACCGCCGACGCCAGCGATTCCGGCGGGAGCCTGAGCCTGTCCCCGGGGCCGACGACCATCGTCGCCTGCGAGGAGGGCTCCTACGGCGACCTCTACCTCACCGGGCTGCAGAACGTCACGGCCTTCAGCCTGACGGACGGACACCTGACCCTCGCACTCGTCGGTGGGGGCACGCTCGAGTACCAGTGATTCGTCGACCCCGGAGACCAGCTCCCCTGACCGACGTCGGTCAGCGCCGCCTCACTGCAGGGCGGACGTGAGCCGGGCCAGGTTGTCCAGCAGCCGCGTGGGCAGCGACTGGCGCAGGTGGTCCTCCAGGGTGAGTTCGCGGCTCACCGCCCGGTAGTGGTCCTCCACCTCGCGCATCGCGTCGGTGTAGGAGCGTCCGGCGACCATCATCACGACCTCGAGGTTCAGCCCGAACGAGCGCATGTCCATGTTGGACGAGCCGATCACGGCGAGGTCGTCGTCGATCGTGAAGTGCTTGGCGTGCAGGATGTACGGCGCCGGGTAGAGGTAGATCCGCACCCCCGCCCGCAGCATCACCTCGTAGTACGAGCGCTGGGCGTGGTACACCATCGGCTGGTCGCCCAGCTCGCTGACGAACAACTCCACCTCGACCCCGCGCTCGGCAGCGGTCGTCACCGCCGCGATCAGCGACTCGTCCGGCACGAAGTACGGGCTGGTCAGGCTGATCCGCCGCCGCGCGCCGTAGAGCAGGGACGC
>JAGQUI010000785.1 GCA_020438595.1 Propionibacteriaceae bacterium
CCGGTCATCAGGTCCGGTCCGACCTCGACGGCACCGTCGGGGGTAAACGCAATGCCCGGCACCTTGGCGAGGAAGGAGGAATCGGTCTGCTGACCGAGTGCGAGCACGACGGCATCGGCCGAGAGCGTTTCCATTTCGCCGGTCGGCTTCGGCCTGCCGTTCTCGTCGAGTTCCATGCGCTCGACGGTAAGGTCGGAGCCGGAAATCTTCTTGATCGTGGTCAGCCATTTGATCTTGACGCCTTCCTCGATCGCCTCGTCGGCCTCGAAGGCGTGGGCCGGCATGTGTTCGCGGTCGCGGCGATAGACGATCAGTGTTTCGGTCGCGCCGAGCCGCTTGGCGGTGCGGGCGGCGTCCATCGCGGTGTTGCCGCCGCCATAGACCGCCACCCGGCCGAGCTGGCCGGAGGCCTCGCCGGACTCGACCCCGCGCAGGAACGTCACGGCGTCGAGCACCCGGCCGGCGTCCTGGTGGGGGATGTCGACCCGCTTGGAGAGGTGCGCCCCCACCGCGACGAACGCCGCGTCGAAGCCGCCCTCGGTGAGCTCCGCCTGGAGGTCGGTCACCACGTGGTCCTGCTCGAACACCACACCGATCCCCGCGATCCGGGCGATCTCGGCGTCCAGGATCGACCGCGGGAGCCGATAGGCCGGGATGCCGTAGCGCATCATCCCGCCCGGTTTCGGGGAGTTGTCGCGGACCACGACGTCATGGCCGCGGCGGCGGAGGTGGTAGGCGGCGGAGAGCCCGCTCGGCCCGGCGCCGACCACCAGCACCCGCTTCCCCGTCTCCTCCGTCGGCGGGTCGAACTGCCAGCCCTGCTCGAGGGCGAGGTCGCCGAGGAACCGCTCGACCGCGTGGATCGAGACCGTGCCGTCGAGCCGGGTGCGGTTGCAGGCCTCCTCGCACGGGTGGTAGCAGACCCGGCCGTGGATGG
>JAGQUI010000786.1 GCA_020438595.1 Propionibacteriaceae bacterium
CTCGACCCCGTCCAGTCCGAGCTCGACCGCTACGCCAAGGCTCGCGACGCCGTCCGGATCGCTGCGAAGGCGTAGGACGATGAACTACGCTCAGGGGTCCGGCCCACCCATGTCGCTGGTGATCCTCTCCCGCACCGGGTAGGGCAGGCTCTCGGAGAACTCGGTGGTGCGGTAGCCGATCAGGTGGTCGCCGGAACGGGTCGAAGACGGCCTCGACCCACAGGCCGGTGTCGCCCTCGTCCACGGCACGGACGGCGACTCCGGGCTGGCCGTGGAACGTGACGTCGCGCACCGTGGCCCGGGGAGGTCCTTCGACGCCTCGTAGAACGCCTGCCGCAGCGCGGGATCGGCGACCCACCCCGGGTCTTGCGCCATCGCGAGGAACTCCAGGTCGTTGTCCGGACCCACCGCGAGCGCGGGGGAGGACGGCCAGTCGCCACGAGCCGGGCCGGGAGCGCCGTCTTCAGTCGGCCACGCACCCGGTGCAGGCGGGAACGCACGGTTCCCACCGAATGCCGAGCGCGGTCGCGATCTCGGCGTACGTCTGGGTCAGCACGTCCTCGGCGACACCGCGACCGGCCCGGCGGGCCAGGTAGCGGTACAGCTGCGGCGCGTGTGCTCGAACAGCTCGCCGGGATTCGGGGTGCTCACACCTCTCCCTTGCCCGCAGTGCCCTGTTCAGGTTCACGACCTCCCGGTCAGGGCGTCCGCGTCCATCCTCACGCGGGCGGGCGCCCCAGGGGCGCCGATTCCTGAAGATCGGGCCGCCGGGATCGGGTGTCGACCCGCTCGGCCGACTCCGAGTGCGCGGCGCTGTCCACAGGGCGTCCGTCGTCCACAGGTCACCGACCCCGCTGAACGGCGTCCGGGTCCGTTGCCGATACTCCCGGGTTGAGAACCGAGGGAAGGAGTCGGCATGGATGCGGCAG
>JAGQUI010000787.1 GCA_020438595.1 Propionibacteriaceae bacterium
CCCCGGCGCGCTGGGCCTCGGCGACCGCGCGCCGCGACTCGGCCCGCGGCGGGTCGATGAGGCCGACCACGCCGAGCAGCTCGAGGTCCGACTCGGCCGCCTGCTCAGGGTCCTCGACGGGGTCGAGGTCGCGCCGGGCCACCCCCAGCGTCCGGTACGCCGACTCCGACAGCCGCTCGGTCTCCCCCAGCGCCCGGCGCCGCGCCGGCTCGTCGAGCGGCGCGGAGCCGGCGCGAGACCGTTGCGCCGAGCAGCGCGGCAGCAGCGCCTCGGGCGCGCCCTTCACCTGGAGCTCGCGCCGTCCATCGGCGTCCTCGGTGACGGCCGACATCAGCTTGCGCTCGGAGGTGAACGGGGCCTCCGCCAGCCGCCGGCGCGCGTCGACCCGGGGAGTGACGCCGTCGAAGGAGCGAGCGGCCTCGAGGATGGCCAGCTCCGTCGGGTCGCCATGGGGCGGCTGTCCCTCGGCCGTCGCCAACCGGGCATTGCTGGCCAACGACCCCGCGGCGAGCAGCCGCACCGCGTCGGAGGCGACCTCGCGCTCGTCGCCGGCGACGCAGGTCCACGCGTCGTCGACCCGCTCCAGCATGCCCGACGGGGTGACCACCGCGGTCAGCGTCATCTCGTTGCGGGTCAGCGTGCCCGTCTTGTCGGAACACACCACCGACGCGGAGCCCAGCGTCTCGACCGCGGGCAGCGAGGTGACCACCGCCCGCCGCTTGGCCATCGCCCGCACCCCGAGGGCCAGCACCAGCGACAGCACCGCGGGCAGCCCCTCCGGCACGGCGGCCACCGCCAGCGAGACCCCCAGCAGCAGCATCGTCTCGAGGTCGGCCGCGCTGTGGACCCCGTTGACCCACGCGAGCGTCAGCACCACGACGGCGGCGATCGCCGTGACCGCGAGCCCGAGCGTCTTC
>JAGQUI010000788.1 GCA_020438595.1 Propionibacteriaceae bacterium
GACGGGCTGGACGTGCCGGTGAACGACGTCGCCGCGTCCTTCCAGGAGGCGGTCTGCGACGTGCTCACCGCGAAGGCAGTGGACGCCTGCGAGCACCTCGGCACCGACCACATCCTGCTCGGCGGGGGAGTGGCGGCGAACTCGCGGCTGCGCGCCCTGCTGGAGGAGCGAACCGCGGCCGCGGGCATCACGCTGCGCCGGCCGCGTCCGGCCCTGTGCACCGACAACGGCGCCATGATCGCCGTCCTCGGTGCAGAAGTGGTCAGCGCCGGCCTGCCGCCGTCGTCGCTGGAGATCGGGGCCAACTCCGGGCTGCCGGTGAGCACTGTCCTGGTCTGAGCGTGCCGTACACCCCGATCATCGGCTGCCTCGGCTACGTGCTGGGTGGCGACGGCCGCGTCCTGCTCGTGCACCGCAGCCGGGACGGCGACCAGCACCGGGGCAAGTGGAACGGTCTGGGCGGGAAGCTCGAGCCCGACGAGGACGTCTACACCTGCCTGTGCCGCGAGTTGCGCGAGGAGGCGGGGATCGAGGTCACCTCGGCCCGGCTGCGCGGCACCATCTCCTGGCCCGGATTCGGCGTCGGCGGGGAGGACTGGTTCGGGTTCGTGTTCGTCGTGGACGGCTGGACGGGCGCCCCGCCCGAGCGCAACGAGGACGGCCCGCTGGCCTGGCACGACGTGGACGCCCTCGACGACCTGCCGATGTGGGAGGGCGACCGGGCCTGGCTGCCACTGGTGTTCGGTGACGGCCCGGTCTTCCACGGCGTGATGCCCTACGTGGACGGGCGCCCGGCCGGCTGGAGCTTCACCCGGCCGTCACCCTGAGCCCCGCAAGGTGGACAGTATCGGCCGTAGTCGGCCGATACTGGCCACTTTGCGGTACGGGAAGAGGGGGAA
>JAGQUI010000078.1 GCA_020438595.1 Propionibacteriaceae bacterium
CTGACCGCGTCCACGATCTTCGACGCGTCGCGGTTGGGGATGTCGACGCGCTTGGACAGGTGTGCGCCGATCGCGACGAAGGTGGCCTCGAAGCCGCCCTCGGCCTGGTCGGCCATCAGGTCCTTGACGGTGTAGTTGTTCACGATCCGCACGCCGAGGTCGACCAGGCGGGAGATCTCGGCGTCCAGCACGTTGCGGGGCAGCCGGTACTCGGGGATGCCGTAGCGCATCATGCCGCCGGGCAGGTCGGAGGAGTCGCGGATCTCCACCTCGTGGCCCATCCGGGCCAGCTGGTAGGCGGCGCTGAGGCCGGACGGTCCGGCGCCGATGACCAGGACGCGGCGGCCGGAGCTGAACCGGGGCTTCGTGAACGTCCAGCCCTTCTCAATCGCCAGGTCGCCGAGGTAGCGCTCGACGGAGTGGATGGAGACGGCGCCGTCGAGTTCGATCCGGTTGCACGCGGTCTCGCACGGGTGGTAGCAGACGCGTCCGTGGATGGCGGGGAACGGGTTGTTCTTGACCAGCTCGCGCCAGGCGGCCTCCTCCTGACCGGCCTTCACCAGCCGGAGCCACTCCTGGATGTTCTCGCCGGCCGGGCACGCGTTGTTGCACGGGGGGAGCAGGTCGACGTAGACGGGGACCTTCGCGCGGACGGGGGCGACGCGCCCACCCTCCACGGCGAGGTCGGGGAGACCGGTGATATCGCGGGCCATGGGCACGCCCTTCATTGGGATTGCTGGTTTGCGACAGCAATCTACCCCCGCCCGGACCCCTGTGCTGACAAGGGGATTTATGCAAACTCGAGGGTTCGTTAATACCGGTGGGGGTATTGTCAGGATGTTACGTCATATCCTCGTCCCCCCCGGAGTTGTCAGAGCCACGGGGCGCTATGGCATACCGTGGCTCTGACAACTCGGAGAAGTGGGGCGTCAGGACAGAGCCCTTCGTGACGCGATCCCCTTCGCAGGCTCAGGCGACCGCCCTCAGGACAGAGCCTTGCCCTTCAGGGCGGCGAACTCCTCGGCGTCGATGGCGCCGGAGTCGAGCAGGTCCTTGCCGCGGGCGATCTCGTCGGCCGGGCTGCTCGCGACGGAACGGATGTAGGAGTCGGTCGCGGCCATGCCCTGCTGCATCCGGGCCTGGGCGCGGGCGGCCATGCCGTTGCCGCGGGCGACCAGGTAGACGAGCGCGGTGACGATCGGGAAGAAGATCAGGAAGAACACCCACACGGCCTTCCAGCCGCCGCTGAGTTCGTGGTCGCGGAACAGGTCCCCGATGATCGCGAACAGCGCGAAGAGGTAGGCGACGAAGACCATGATCGTCACGGCGTACCAGATGATGCTGCCCAGGTTGGCGAAGAAGTCGGGCACGATCGGCCTTTCTCGGGTGGAGGCGAACGGACGGTCGCTCGCCGAGCGCAACTGCGAGCCGGCGGCGCCGGACGCGGGTCGCCGGAAGCGTCCCTGCGCCAGTCTCCCGCGGGATGGCCCGCGGTGCTAGCCTCCGGGCAGTCAGAGAAGATCGGGGCCCGCCCATGACCGCCACCCAGCAGGCCGACGCCGCCTGGTTCCGCCGCCGCCTCAGGGTCGGTTCTCCGCCGCAGGGGACGCCGCGTCCCACGTCCGACCGTGAGTCCGCCCTCGCCCGGTTCGAGGAACTGGCCGCGCTCGACGAGGGCATTCCCGAGGCCACCCGGTCGCGGCTGTTCGAGCCCGGCGGCGACGCCGTGGCCACCGTGGTGATCTGGCACGGGTTCACCAACGCGCCGTCCCAGTTCACCGCCGTCGCCGAGCAGTTGCGCACCTCCGGCTACCGGGTGCTCGTGCCCCGGATGCCGTTCCACGGGGAGGCCGACACCCTCACCCGCGACCTCGCGAAGCTCACCCCGCAGACGCTGGTGGACCACCTCGACACCGCGGTCGACATCGCCACCGGCTTCGGCGACCCGATCTGGGTGGTCGGGCTGTCCGCCGGCGCCACCATCGCCGGCTGGGCCGCGGCCACGCGGCCCGAGATCGACCGGCTGGTGCTCGCCGCGCCCCTGGTCGCCCCGGTCGGCTTCCCCCAGCCGCTGGTGCGGCTGTTCGTGAAGTCGCCGCGGATCGTGCCGCGCATCTACTGGTGGTGGGACCCGCGGGTGAAGGCGGAGATCACCGGCAGCCCGCACGCCTACCCGGGCTTCCCGCTGCCGGGCATCATGCCGTTCCTGCACCTGTCGGAGTGGCTCTACGACGGCTCGGTGCCGGTCGGCCACCAGCTCGAGCGGACGGTGCTGGTCACCAACCCCGGCGACTTCGCGATCCGCAAGGACGTGGCCAGGAGCTTCGCCGAAGTGGTGTTCGCGCCGCGTTCGGACCAGTACGGCGAGGCGCTCGTCGACGCGGAGCTGAAGTGGATGCACGACTTCGTCGACCCGCTGTCCCCGAGTACGGGCACGACCGAACAGGTGACCGCCGTCCTGCTGGCCGGCCTGGGCACCGGCGAGCCGACCGCCACCGGCGTCCTGGTCGAGCCACTGGTCGGCGCCCAGCCCGCCTGAGCGCTCCGGGGCCTCGCGTGGGACCGGCGGCCCTACCCGCCGAACCCCTGCCGCACGTGCTGCCGGGCCCGCCTGAGCAGTGCACCGGCCAGGCGCCGGGCCGGCACCGCCGCCAGGTCGGGCGGACGCAGCGAGGGCTCCGCGGCCCCGAGGGCTGCGGCGACGGCGACGGCCAGCGGCACCGGGTCCTCGACGACCTCCACGGGGGCGGCGGCGCCCGGCGGGACGTCGCGCTCGCCGGAGTAGACACCCAGATCGCCGAACACCCGGACGCCGAGGTCCGCGATCCGCGCCGCGGCCTCCCGGTCCACGGTGGCGGCGCGGGCCCAGGTGACCGGGCTCAGCCGCAGGCGCGGCTCCCCCGTGGCCGGCTCGCGGGACCGGAGGCTGCGGATCACGCCCTGGCTGACGATCCGCTGGTAGTCGCTGTGTCCGATGCCGGAACCCCGCAACCGCTCGGCCACCGCGGCGACCACGGCCGCCTCCGACGCCGTCAGCGAGCGGTTCAGGTGGTGCCGGTTCTCGGCTGCCGGGGCCAGCAGCCCGCCGGGCAGCCCGAGCAGGGCCTCGAAGGCGTCGGTCAGCACGTCGTGGCGGCGGGAGTCGAGGGCGATGCAACTCACCGCGTCCACGCCGAGGACGCCGGCCCAGCGCTCCACCAGCCGCGCGTGGTCGAGGTGCCCCGCCTTCGGGCCGCCGGTGGTGACCGCGCGCAGCTTGCGGTGGGCCCAGTGGTCGAGTGCGCCGGTCCGGCGTCCGTTCTTGACCAGCTGCTGCCACTCCGAGGGCAGCAGCGAGCGCAGGGGGCGCAGGCCGATCACCACGTGCACGGGGGCGCCGATCCGGTCGCACAGCTCCCGCGCGGCCGCCTCCTCGAGCACGCAGAGGCGCTCGTAGGAGAGCCACACCCGGGCCGTGGTCCGGGCCCGGGCCACCTCGGCGAGCAGGTCCGTGCCGAGGTCGTCGGGCGCGCGCCGGGCGTCCGCGCCGGACCAGCCCCAGGTGAAGCCGGACAGGGCGGAGAACCCCCACCGGTGGTTGATCCCGCTGCCCGGGTACGCCACGTCGTGCGCGGCCAGTTCGGCGCGCCGTCCGGCCGCGGCGCGCTGGATCGCCGTGCTGCCGGACTTGTAGGGGCCGATGTGCAGCAGGCAGGTTCCGGTGGTGACGGGTTCGACGCTGCCCTGTGCTGCCATGCCGCCATCGTCGCGCGCGGAGGTGACGGGAGTTCAAACGGTGCGTTGCGATCAGGCTTCCCGTGAACCGGACCGGGAGCCGCCCCCGGATCGTGGGCGCGGAGAGGTCAGCCCTTCGCGCAGTCGGCGCAGATGCCGTAGCACTCGAGCTCGTGCTCGACCTCGGCGAAGCCCTGCTCCGCGGCGAGCGCGCGGACCTGGGCCTCCAGCGACGGGATGCTCACCTCGACCGCCCGGCCGCAGGAGCGGCAGATCAGGTGGTGGTGGTGCCCGGGCGAGCAGGTCCGGTAGGCCACCTGGCCGTCCGGGGTGCGGATCGCGTCCACCTCTCCGCCCGCGGCCAGCGCCTGCAGCGTCCGGTACACGGTGGCCAGGCCCACCCGGGCGCCGTCGTGGCGCATCCGGTCGTGGATCTCCTGGGCGGTCGCGAACGTCTCCTGGTCCTCGACCGCCTGGCGGATCTCGGCGCGCTGCCGGGTGTGCC
The DNA here is from genome assembly GCA_020438595.1 of Propionibacteriaceae bacterium. The sequence goes on from JAGQUI010000078.1 coordinate 4,220, forward strand.
GCGGGCTCGCGGGGCGTTCAGTGCTCGTCATAGTGGTCTCCGTGCGCGGCGTGGCGGCGGCCGTCATGGACGTAGTCGGTGTGCCCGGCGTGCTCGACCGCGAGATGCCCGCAGTCGGCGTCATGCACGTGGGTGTGGTCCGCTGCCACCTCGTGCGGCAGGGGTGCGCTGTCCGGCAGGTCGACCAGGGGGCGGTTCCGCCGCTGCAGGGCGCGGGAGACCGGCCAGCTGAGGGCGAAGAGCAGGATCGCGATCACGACGATCAACGAACCCGGCGCGGTGTTCAGGTAGTAGGAGCCGACCGTGCCGCTGAGCGCGACGATCGCGCCCACCCCGGTCGCGGCGAACAGCCCGGCACGGAAGCCGACCACGAGGTGGTTCGCGGTGGCGACCGGCACCACCATCAGCGCGCTCACCAGCAGCAGTCCCACGGTCCGCATCGACACGGTGACCGTGATCGCGGCGAGCCCGACGACCATCACGTTCAGCACACGCACCGGAAGCCCGATCGAGCGGGCGAACGGCTCGTCGGCGCTGACCGCGAACAGCTGCGGTAGCAGGCCGATCGACACGGTGAGCACCACGGCGCCCAGCACCACGATGATCCACAGGTCCTCGGCGCCGACCGTGAGCAGCGAACCGAACAGGTAGTTGGACAGGATCCCGGTGCCCTGTCCGGCGAGGCCCGCCAGCAGCAGGCCGCCGGACAGCCCGCCGTAGAACAGGATCGCCAGCCCGACGTCGCCGCTGGCCCGGCCCGACTCGCGGAGCAGTTCGATGGCGATCGAACCCGCCACGCAGATCACGACGGCCACCGGCAGCGGAGCGGTGCCGGTGAGGATCGCCAGGCCGACGCCGGCCACGGCGAGGTGGCCGAGGCCGTCGCCCAGCAGGCTGAGTCGCCGTTGCACGAGGAAGGTGCCGATGGCCGGCGCGGTCACGCCGGTGACCAGGGCGGCGAGCAGCGCACGCTGCATGAACTCGAGGCTGAGCCAATCCATGTCAGCCCACCTCCTCCAGCCCGGTGTGGGCCGTGTGCGGTCGTTCGATCTCGTCGATCTCGTGGCCGCCGTGAGCCGCCCGGTGGTCGTGCCCGAGATGGTCGTGCTCGCCCGGCTCGTGCTCGTCGTGCTCGTGGTGGGTGTAGCCCGGAGGCATCACGTGGCCGTCGGCCAGCACGATGCTGCGGTCGATGAGCTTCCGGAAGCAGCCGAGCTCGTGCAGCACCATCACCATGGTGTGGCCGGAGGCCTTCAACCGGGCCGCCACGCCCGCGAGCAGTTCCTGGGTGTTCCGGTCCACGCCGGCCAGCGGCTCGTCCCAGAGCATCAGGTCCGCCCCGGTGGCCAGCGCCCGGGCGATCAGCACTCGCTGCTGCTGCCCGCCGGACAGTCGTACGAACGGGTAGCGGGCCCGGTCCAGCAGGCCGACCTCGGCCAGGGCGTCGTCGACGGCGGCCCGGTCCGTCGCACTCGCCGGGAGGAACGGGCGGCGGCGCGCCAGGCGTCCGCTGGCGGCCACCTCGCGGGCGGTCGCCTGCTGGACGTTGATGCCGCCACGCTGGGGGACGTACCCGATCCGCCGCCACTGGTCGAACTGCTCCAGCGGCATGCCGAAGATGTCGATCGCGCCACGGTGCGGCACCAGACCGAGCAGCGCCCGCATCAGTGTGGTCTTGCCGGAGCCGTTGTTGCCGAGCAGGGCGACCACCTCGCCCCGGGCGATCTCCAGGGAGGCCTGCCGGACGATGGGGATCCCGCTCAGGACCACATCGACCGACTCCGCCTTCACGACGACGTCGGTCGATGCCGGTGCGCTGGGCTCGGCTAGCCGCACTGGTTGGCCGTCTTCAGCGCTGACGCGTTCGCTCGCATGACCTCAAGGTAGTCGGACCCGCGGGATTCAGACGTGATTCCCGCGATCGGATCGAGGACATCGGTCTTCAGGCCGAGGTCTCCGGCGATCGACTCGGAGACGACCGGCGAGACCAGGGTCTCGAAGAAGATCGTGGTCACGCCCTGGTCCTTCGCCAGCTGCTGCACCTCGGCGATGCGGGCTGCTGTGGGCTCCACGTCCGGTTCGATTCCCCGGATGCCCACCTGGGTGAGGCCGTAGCGCTCGGCGAAGTAGCCGAAGGCGGCATGGGAGGTGATGAAGGTCTGGAGCCGGCAGCCGGTCAGTTCGGACGTGATGTCGCCGTCCAGTGTGGTCAGGTCGGAGATCAGGGCCTCGGTGTTGTCGGAGAACTCCTGCTTCGCCTCGGGCCGGGCCTCGGTCAGCGCGTCGCGGACGTGTTCGGCGATCAGCACCATGTTGGTCGGGTCCAGCCAGGTGTGGGGATCGGTGGCGCCGTGGTCGTCGCCCTCGTCCTCGGCATGCTCCTCCCCGTCCGCGTCGAGGACCAGCATGTCGACGAAGGTGGCGACGTCGACGGTCCGCTGGGGCTGCATCTGCTCGACCGCGGAGTCCACGGCTCCCTGGAAGCCGGACTCGAAGACCACCAGGTCCGCCGCGCCCACCGCGGCGACCTGCTGCGGCGTGAGCTCGAGATCGTGGGGCTCGGCGCCGGGCGGGGTGAGGCTGGTCACCTCCACCTGGTCGCCACCGACGCGCTGCGCGACGAACTCGAACGGGTAGAACGCCGCCGCGACGCTCAGCTTGTCACTGGCCCCGGCGGTGGTCGGGGACGTCGACGAGCAGGCCGCGACAGTGGTCAGGACGGCGGCCGTGGCAACGGCGGCGAGCGATCTCCAGATCTTCATGGGAATCATTCTCATCTTCGGTGAGCGAGGGTGTCAAATCGACCCGCGGCGCTCGATTCGCACCCTCGTAGCCGATGGCCGCTCGTCGGCTCCTTCGGCTGGTCGAGCCTGTCGAGGCCCTGCTTGGTGCGGTGGTTGTCGCCGCGCGAGGGTTGTCATGACGGCCCTTGTCGGACGTCGTGAGCGTGAGCGCCGCTCCAGGGTCGTATTCGGCCGGCCCAGAGGTCTGAGAACAAACCCTCACGCGGCGACAGCGGATCACACCCGCCACAGGAACAGCCCAATCCCTGCCCCGAAGCGGCAATGGTCACGGTCATGGTGCCGTGTGGGTGGTTGACCGCCAGCTCGGCAACCGGCGCGGTCGATCCTGCCGACGATCGCGACATTGCTCGCGGGGATGGATCGGGGGAGACCCGGCAGCGCCCCCGGGCCATGCGTGGAAGGCTTGCCTGGGCGATGGACAGAGGAGGCCGATTGACGCTGCGGCCCTGCGGCAGACCCGCTGGTGCCGGCGTCAGTCGGTTGTCAGCAGGAATACCGTGAGCCACGCGGCGATGGCCGCCCAGAGCGCCCAGAAGGCAAGGCGGCGTCCAGCTGACCCCTTGGCCCGCCAGACGCGACCCGGGTGAAACCCGCTCAAGACCGTCCAGGTCAGGGCGAACGTACCCGCGGCGAGCGGTGACGGCGACATTCCGGTGGCAGACAGCCCGAACACCAACGCGTCAGCGGCAGGAATCAGCATCAATGCGATTCGCGGCCCGCTCGCCGGCACAGTCTCGCTCTCGCGCGCGACGGTGACGAGCAAGAGCGCCATCCCTAGCGCGCAGTAGATCCAGGCCGCCACGTCCACGATGCTCCCAACTGTCCGGCCGGTTCACCAGCGGAACTCATCCGAACGTGGCCGGGCAGAGCAGGATCACTGCAGTCTTCCGGCGCGGCCTGGATGCATCCGCTCCTGCCACGCGGAGCCAGCCGGTTCCGCACCGAGAAGGTCGACAGGGAGGGACGCAGCGGCCTCGCCACCCGTCAGGTCTGCCGCCCCCCCACTCCTGCTGCCGGCCACCTGCTCATTCCCGCAGAGCGGAGCGTGCATCCGGGGCAGGGTCATCCGGGTCGGACCTCAGCCCAGGGAGACCACCCGGTCGCAGCGGGCGACCAGGTCGGGGTCGTGGGTGATCACGAGGACGGGGGAGTCGGCGCCGGTCGCCCAGATGTCATCGATCAGGGCGGACGCGGTGGCGGCGTCGAGGTGTTCGGTGGGCTCGTCCAGCAGCAGCACCTGGTAGTGGCCGACCAGCAGCCGGGACAGGGCCACCCGCCGGGCCTCGCCGCCGGAGAGCGCTTCGCCTCCCTCGCCGACGATCCGCTTCGGGTCGAGATCGAGACCCGCCCTGGCGAGTGCTTCGACCGTGTCGGCACCGGTGGCGTCGCGGTTCCCGATCCGGACGTTCTCCTCGACCGTGGTGGTGAAGATGTGGGCGTCCTGGGCGAGGTAGCCGATCCGTCCGTCGACCTCGATCGTGCCCGCCCGGGCCGGGATCAGCCCGAGCACGGTCGCGGCCACGGTCGTCTTCCCGATGCCGCTCGGGCCGACCAGGGCCACCTTCTCGCCGGGCTGCACCTCGAGATCCAGCCCGCTCACCACCTCTGGGGCTGCGGGCCACCCGGCGGACAGGTTTCGCACCCGCAGCGCAGGGTGCGCGACCGGACGGCCGGGGTCCGCCACGTCACCGGAGCCGACCGGCTCGGCGTCCAGGACCTCCTCGACGCGGCGCAGCGCCGCGCGGGCCCGGGTGCGGGTCTGTGCCGAGGCGATCAGCGTCGACAGTGCCTCGTGCAGCGCCAGCGGGGTGAGCACGGCCACGGCGAGCATCACCGGCGCCATCGTGCCCGCGGCCACCTGGTTGCCGCCGATCACGAGCGCCCCGATCACCGCGAGCCCCGCGGCGACCACCTGGGCGGCGGTGCCGATGCCGCGTACCCATGCCGAGCGTGCGGCCGCCGCGCGCAGCTGCTCGTCGATGGCCACGAAGCGGTCGAGCCGGTCGGCGGCGGCGGCGTAGGCGACGAGGTCGGTGGCGGTCCGGGACAGCTCGCGGGCGGAGTCGGCGAGCTCGCCCCGCAGGGGGACGCCGACCTCGTCCGCGCGGGCGGAGGCGGTCCGGGCCAGCCAGGGCACCACGGCCGCGGCGAGCACCGACGTGGCGAGCAGCACCAGGGCCGAGCCGGGGGAGAAGAACGAGATGGCGAACGTGGTGGCGAGCAGCACGGCTGCGGACGAGCTGAACGGGATCCACACCCGCACGACGAGGTCCTGGATCGCCTCCACGTCGGCGATCACCCGGCTGAGCAGGTCGCCCCGGCGGGTGCCGAGCAGGGTGGTGCGGGCCAGCCGCGCGTAGGTCTCCAGGCGCAGCGCGGACTGCAGCTTCAGGGCCACGTCGTGGCTGGCCAGCCGCTCGGTGTAGCGGAACGCGCCGCGGGAGATGCCGAAGAAGCGGACGCCGACCGCGGCAGCCTCCAGGTACAACACCGGCGGGTGCTCGGCCGCGCGCGAGAGCAGCCAGGCCGAGACCGCCATCAGGGCGAC
>JAGQUI010000789.1 GCA_020438595.1 Propionibacteriaceae bacterium
CGAGGCGGCAGGCCGAATCGAGCTGAGCCACACGTCGCCCTGGAAGCTCGCAAGCACTTATGCCCTGATCGCGATCGCCGAGAGCTTGGTAGGCGGGCGTCAGTCAGCGCCCAATGGTCCACGAATTGCTGGCGAGATGACACCGAGCCCATCGCAGGATTCCGAATTGCTCACTACGGCAGAGGTTTCGGCAATGAGCAGGGTTGCCGTTTGTCGGTTCCGGTCGAAAAGTGAGCAGGTGATTCCGGTCGAAAAGTGAGCACCCTTCGATTGGAGAGTGATCACTGTGGAGGATTGGGCGGAGATTCGCCGGCTGTTTAAGTCGGAGAAGCTGTCGCAGGCTGAGATTGCGCGGAAGCTGTCGCTGTCACGCAATACCGTGGCCAAGGCGCTGCGTTCGCAGGCTCCGCCGCGGTACGAGCGGGCGCCGGTGACGACCTCGGCCTGGGCGGCGGTGGAGTCGGCGGTGCGGGCGTTGTTGGTCCAGTACCCCACGATGCCGGCGACGGTGCTGGCCGAGCGGGTCGGATGGACTGGGTCGATCACCTGGTTTCGCCAGAACGTGAAACGGATCCGGGTGGAGTACCTGCCGGTCGATCCGGCTGACCGGTTGGAGTGGCTGGCGGGGGACGCCGCGCAGTGTGATCTGTGGTTCCCGCCGCGCAAGATCGCGTTGGAGGATGGCACCAGCAGGCTGCTGCCGGTGCTGGTGATGACGTGCGCCTACTCCCGTTTCACGCTGGGCCAGATGATCCCCACGCGCACGACCGAGGATCTGCTGCTGGGCATGTGGCTGCTGATGCAGCGGCTGGGAAACGTGCCGCGACGGTTGATCTGGGACAACGAGTCCGGGATCGGCCGTGGGAAGCGACACGCCGACGGAGTCGGTGCGTTCAC
>JAGQUI010000790.1 GCA_020438595.1 Propionibacteriaceae bacterium
AAGGCGGCCTTCCGCGCCGCGGCCCGTGCCGCCGGCGTGAAGTTCAAGGAGCGCCGCGCGTTCGACACGCTGTTCAACGGGTTCTCGGTCGAAGTGGACACGGCCAACCGGGCCAAGCTGCTGCGCCTGAAGGGCGTGAAGGCCATGTACCCGGTGCAGATCATCGAGCGGCCCGCGGTGGCCCAGGCCGGTGACAGCGCGCCCGACCTGGCCTTTGCCCTGTCGCTCACCGGCGCCGACATCGCCCAGAACCAGCTCGGCCTCAGCGGCGCCGGCGTCAAGGTCGGCATCATCGACACCGGCATCGACATCGACCACCCCGCCTTCGGCGGCAGCGGCACGCCGGGCACCACGCCGTTCCCGTCGGCGCGCGTGATCGCCGGCTACGACCTGGTCGGTGACAACTACAACGCCGGCGGTACGCCGGAGCAGCAGATTCCGGTGCCCGACGAGAACCCGGACGATTGCGGGGGCCACGGCACGCACGTGGCCGGCATCGTGGGTGCCGACGGCGGTGGCCTCAAGGGCGTGGCGCCCGGGGTCACCTTCGGCGCCTACCGGGTCTTCGGCTGCGCCGGCTCGTCGTCGTCCGACGTCATCGTCGAGGCGCTGGAGCGCGCCTATGCCGACGGCATGCAGGTCATCAACCAGAGCCTGGGTGCAGCGCGCCAGTGGCCGCAGTACCCGACGGCCCAGGCCTCGAGCCGACTGACCGCCAAGGGCGTGGTCATGGTCGCCTCCACCGGCAACAACGGCCCGCTGGGGTCGTCGCCCGACGGCCTGTGGGCTGCCGGCGCGCCGGGCACGGGCAGCAAGGTCATCGCCACCGCGTCGTTCGACAACGCGCAGCGTTCGTTCACGGTCAACGGCACGCCCTA
>JAGQUI010000791.1 GCA_020438595.1 Propionibacteriaceae bacterium
TCTTCAGGTGCTCCTTGAAGGCAGGCAGGATGTGCGGCGGGATCGACACCACGCGGTTGCCGGCCTCCGACTTGGGGTCGCCCACGATCGGGTCCTCGCCGGCCACGCGCGTCACCGCACGCGAGACGGTGATCGTGCCGCGGGTCAGGTTCACGTCCCCGCGTCGAAGCTCCATCGTCTCCCCCTGCCGCAGGCCGCACCAGGCCGCGATCAGCACCGCGAGCCGCAGGCGTTCGGGCATGTTGTCGACGATGGTCTGCAGCTCCTCGAGCGTCGCTGTGCGGATCTTGCCCTTGGCCACCACCCGACCAGCGTTCGGCGTCTGGCACGGGTTCTCAGGAATCAGGGACAGCGGACGGTCGACGGCGAACTGCATGATCGAGCGTAGGAGCGAGTAGGCGTGTGCGCGCTCAGTCGGACGCTTCGGCGAGAGTGATTCGTACCACTGCTGCACCGTCGCCGGCGTGATGTGGTCAATCCGGCGGCCGCCGAGCACCGGCAGGATGTGGCGCTCCAACACGTAGCGGTAGTTCGCCTCGGTCGTCGGCCGCAGCGGCTTCGGGCGCGGCTTGCCCACGATGTAGCGCTCGGCGAGCTCCGACAGCAGCGGCGGGAGGTTGGCGTCCCTCAGTGCCTGACGTTCCTTGGGCGGAATCCAGGACTCCGGGTCGGCCTCGATCGCACGTTGTTCGAACCTGAGCCAGATACGGGCGTCGTCGGCCGTGGCGAACGTCGTCGGCGCATAGTGAACCCGGCCGTCGAGGCCCGTGTAGCCGGCCTGCCACTTGCCCGACCGCCCCTTGCGCAACCTCCCGAAACCGCGCCGACCTGCCATCCTGTCCCCGTTTCTGCGCAACCTATGCGCAACATAGGAGCCC
>JAGQUI010000792.1 GCA_020438595.1 Propionibacteriaceae bacterium
TGATCCAGGTCTCGGACGTGTCGGTGGGCACGGCCTTCGCGCTGGGCATGGGCGCGGCGGCCTTCGCGATCGTGGCCGCGGCCCTGCTGCGGCGTCCGCCCGGCTACCTGCTGGGGTGGCTCACCCAGCTGGTGGCGATCGCGCTGGGCTTCGCCACCCCGATGATGTTCGCCGTCGGCGGCATGTTCGCCCTGCTCTGGGTGGTCTGCTTCGTGCTCGGCCGACGGATCGAATCCACCCCGCCGGCCGGGCCCCCGGCGTAGGCCGCGGCGATTCCGGCGCCCGGATCGGGAGGCACGCCCTGGGGGCGGCGGACGGTATGGTGCGGGCCATGACCGATCTGCAACGGACCCTCGTCCTGCTGAAGCCGGACGCGGTTCGCCGCGGCCTCGCCGGCACGATCCTCGCCCGCTACGAGGCGAAGGGCCTCGGCGTCGTCGCGATGGAGTTCCGGCACGTCGACGCCGCGATGGCCGACCGCCACTACGCCGACCACGTGGAGCAGCCGTGGTACCCGCCGCTGCGGGAGTACTTCACGAGCGGCCCGCTGGTCGCGCTGGTGCTTGAGGGCCCGTCCGCCGTCGAGGTGGTGCGCCTGATGAACGGCGTGACGAACTCCGTCGTCGCCGCGCCGGGCACGATCCGCGGCGACTTCTCGCTGTCGAACCGGGAGAACCTCGTGCACGCGTCCGACTCACCGGAGTCGGCGGGCCGGGAGGTCGCACTGTGGTTCCCGAACCTGGCCTGAACGAGCCCGGCCCGGGCGTCCCGCAGGACCCGGGCGTCCCGTTGGACCCGGGCGTTCCGCTGGACCCGGGCGTCCCGCCGGTTCCGCAGGACCCGGGCGTCCCGCTGGACCCGGGGGCGTCC
>JAGQUI010000793.1 GCA_020438595.1 Propionibacteriaceae bacterium
CCCGAGACGGACAACCTGCACTACGAGGGCGAGCTGGCGGTGGTGATCGGGCGGATCTGCCGCCGGGTGCCCGCCGAACGCGCCGCGGACGTGATCTTCGGGTACACGATCGCCAACGACGTCACCTGCCGTGACCTGCAGAACGCGGACGGCCAGTGGACGCGGGCCAAGGGCTACGACAGCTTCTGTCCGCTGGGCCCGTGGATCGCCACCCACATCGACCTGGCCGAGGCCGGGGGGCTCGACCTCGTCACCACGGTCAACGGGGAGCCGGTCCAGACCGCCAACACCTCCCTGATGGTGCACTCGATCGCCGACCTGGTGGCACACGTGACGTCGTTCACGACCCTGCTCCCCGGGGACGTGATCCTCACCGGGACGCCGGCAGGCGTCGGCCGGATGCTGCCCGGCGACGAGGTCGGCGTGACGATCTCCGGCATCGGCACGCTCACGAACCCGGTCGTCGCAGAGGACGCCTGAGGTGTCGGCTCTCGGGGATGTGTTCCGGCGCCGGCTGGACGGAATGGTCGTCTACGAGCCGCAACCGGGCGTGACCTATGCCGAGGTGCTGATCGTCGACGACCCGCTGCGGGCTCGGTGGCGGACGATCATGATGGGTGTCGGCGGGGCGATGCTGGGGGTGCTCACCTACGTCATGCTGGCGCCGTGGGTCGTCACCGGGGTAATGGCACTGTTCTGGCTCGCTCAGGGGTCTCCGGGCGATCTGTTGCCGTGGGCGACGGCGCGAACCTCGACCTTCTCGGAGCCGTCGGGCATGGTGGCCACCCACCTGGGACTGGCCACCCTGATTCCGATCAGCATGGGCCTGGTACTGCTCCTGCACCGGTTCCACCCGCACTGGCTG
>JAGQUI010000794.1 GCA_020438595.1 Propionibacteriaceae bacterium
TCTGGCCGCTGATCAGCACCGCGCTGGTTCCCTGCGGCGTCCACTCCGGCGATCCCACCTCGATCCTGCGGGCCTGTGGCCGCGCGGTCACGCGGGAGGTCGCCCTCGGCGCCACCGTCGGCTACGCGGACCGGATCGGTGGCGGCGAGCGCTTCGTCGACTACGACCCCGAGGACCTCGCGGCGACGATCATCTACCAGCTCGGCGCGCTGGACGGGCTGGCGCTCGCCGAACAGGCGCGGGTCACCTGCGTCCGCGCCGGCGGAGCGCTGTTCGACGCCGTGCGCACCGACCGCAACCACGCCTGGGCGCTGGTCAACGCCGTGCTCGACTACGACCCGTCCCTGACCATCGTCGGCCTGCCCGACTCCCGCCTGCTGCAGACCGCCGAGCGCAACGGGCTGTCGATCTCGCGGGAGTTCCAGCCGCACCGGCTGCAGAACGCGAACGGCTCGCTCGGCGCCGTGATCACCGAGCCCGAGGTGGTCGCCCGGCGCGCCGCGGACGCGGTCGCCTCCGGCGCCTACGACTCCGTCCGGCTGCCCTGGCACACCGCCGCCGAGCGCGAGTGCGCGAAGGCTGTGCACGCCGCGCTGCTCGACGCGGGCCACACGATCACGCCCCCGCAGGCCGCGACCCAGCCCGAGCTCCCGGTGCACCTCTCGGTCGCGGGACGCGCCACCCCGGCCTGAGCGCGCCACTTGTAGGAATCCCACAAGCATCAGCGGTCGTTCTTGGTTCCACGCTCAGGAATCTTGGTGAGTCCACTGCATTCGGCCGGTCCCACTCGCACACCGGGGTGCGGACGTGGCAGGGTGCGTCCGGGCCCACTCCAGACCGGGTCCCACCGACCGTCCTCAAC
>JAGQUI010000795.1 GCA_020438595.1 Propionibacteriaceae bacterium
GAACTCGCTGATCGCGGCCTCGCGGCGAGGCGTCCGGGTCCGGATCCTGCTCTCCGACCACGGCGACTACCGGCGCGCGAACCGGCTCGCCGCCGCGCTGGGCTCGGACACCTCCGCACGGTCGTACCTGGTCAAGTGCCACCTGGCCTGCGCCTCCGACGTCACCTACCCGAACCCGGTGACCGGACGGGTGACCCGGCCCTACATGCACGCCAAGGCGATGGCGATCTCCGCGACCGGCCGCGACGAGTGGGTGGTGATGGTGCCGTCCGGCAACCTCACCATCGACTCCACCGAGAACCAGGCCAACGACCTGCTCGTCGTCCGCAACGACAAGACCCTGTACGACTTCGTCGTGGACCGGTTCGACGTGATGCGGAAGGACTCCGGCGACACCGCCGGCCAGATCGAGTCGGGCAGCGTCGGCATGCGGCTGTTCCCCGAGGTGCCCAGAATCCCGAAGTCCGGCACGCTGCCCGCGCCGGACCCCGCCGACGACCCGTACGCCGCGCTGCTGGACGACATCACCTGCGTGGTGGACGGCACCGCGACCCGGCTGGACATCGCGATGTACCTGTGGAGCACGCCGCGGCGCTACCTCGCCCGGCGGGTGGCGGCGCTGTCCGCGGCCGGCTGCGACGTCCGGGTGATCGGGACGCCGGTGAAGAAGGGCAGGGACGACCTGCGCTGGGACCCGTCGATCCTCAGCGCGCTGCAGGCGAAGGGGGACGTCGAGGTGCGCCAGATCGACGTCGCGAGCCAGCGGGTCCTGCACACCAAGATCATCCTGATCGACGGCTGGGACGCGGCCGGCAACCGGATCACCCGCACGTACAGCGGCTCG
>JAGQUI010000796.1 GCA_020438595.1 Propionibacteriaceae bacterium
TCGGCATCGTCACCGCGAGCATGGTCGGCCGGCTCATCGCGATCAGCCCCGCGCCCGCCGAGTCCACCGACTGCCCCCGCTGCGGTGCGGTCGCCGGCGGACCGTGCATCAGCATGGCCCAGAAGGCACCCAAGCCGGTCATCAAGCCCCACGAGGAGCGCGTGCTCGCTGCTGCCACCCTGCCGCCCGTCTACAGCCCGTCCACCAGCGACACGGCCAAGCGCACGATCCGCACGCTGGTCGCGGAGCGCATCAACGGCTGGCCTGAGCCGGTATTCACCAACCACGACATGATGCGCGGTGTCCTCGATGAGCCGGTCGCGCGGAAGGCATACAGCGACCACTTCGCCCCGGTGCGCGAGGTCGGCTTCATCGTCCGCGACGACTGGGGATTCAGCATCGGCTACTCGCCGGACGGGCTGGTGGGCGACGAAGGGCTCCTCGAGATCAAGAGTCGGCGTGCCGCAAGCCACCTGGACTCGATCCTGGCCGATGAGATCCCCGCCGAGAACATGGCCCAGATTCAATGTGGGCTCCTCGTGTCGGGCCGGAAGTGGTGCGACTACGTGTCGTTCAGCGGGGGCATGCCGCTGTGGCCGAAGCGCATCTACCCGGACCCTGACTGGCAGGGCGCGATCGTCGGCACGGTCCAGATGTTCGAAGAGCGGGCCGCCGAGATGATCGCCGACTATCGAGCAGCCGTCGAAGGGCTGCCGATGACCGAGCGCAGTGAATATGACCTGGATATTGAGGTGACAGCGTGATGTGGACCCTGATCCCAGTCGCCGGGGCGCTATGCGGGATCTATGTCCTGATCGCCGGAGTGGCCACGTCCAACT
>JAGQUI010000797.1 GCA_020438595.1 Propionibacteriaceae bacterium
GGTCGGCGTACCAGTCGTAGAACGATGTCATGGCGCCGCCGATGAGGTGGTTGAAGCGGGTGCCGACAGCGTGGGAGACCATGGACATCGCCGGGATCGGCGAGAACGACACACAGCGGTCCGGCCCGTAGGTGCCGATGGTGTGCACGTAGGACGCCGCGGCGATCTCCAACGCTTCTGACCAGGAGAGCCGGACCAGGCCGCCCTTCCCGCGGGCGGACTGGTAGCGCTTGCGGGTCTCCGGGTTGCCGGAAACCTCGGCGAACGCGGCGACCGGATCTCCCAGACGGGACTTCGCCTCGCGGTAGGCCTCCACCAGCACCCCCCGGCCGTACGGGTAGCGGACCCGGGTGGGGCTGTAGGTGTACCAGGAGAACGCGGCGCCCCGCGGGCAGCCGCGGGGTTCGTACTCGGGACGATCAGGGCCCGTGGTCGGATAGTCGGTCTGCTGGGACTCCCAGGTGATGATGCCGTCCTTGACGTACACCTTCCACGAGCAGGATCCCGTGCAGTTCACGCCGTGGGTCGAGCGAACCACCTTGTCATGGCTCCAACGATCACGGTAGAAGACGTCCCCGGCGCGGCCACCCTCACGGAAGACCGCGCGGCCGTCAGCGGTCTCGTCCCACTTCGTGAAGTACCTGCCCAGCTTGAGCAGGGCGTCGGCCGCAGGCCCGTCGAGATGCGCGCGCTCGGTGGTCATGGCTCATGCTAACCAGAGCGCAGGGGTTTATACGAACTTTTCGGTAAAAATCATGGACCGGCTTGCCCCAGTGGACGAGCGGCGTATCCTCAGCCACCCGCGAACGGCGGAAGTACGTCGACCCTG
>JAGQUI010000798.1 GCA_020438595.1 Propionibacteriaceae bacterium
GTTCCAGCCGTTGCTGGTCCGGAACTGGTGGGCGCCGTGGCTGACGCTGGTTCCGCTCGCCGTGGTCGCCTGGGTGCTGTGCTACGCGTCGGGCGTGCACGCCACCGTGGCCGGGGTGTTGCTCGCGTTCGCCGTCCCGGTGCGTCCGCCGGCCGACAGCGACACCGAACACGGTCTGGCCGGGATCCTCGAGCACCGCGTGCGTCCGTTCTCGGCGGGAGTCGCGGTGCCGGTGTTCGCGTTCTTCTCCGCCGGCGTCGCCGTCGGCGGGCTCCAGGGCTTCACCGATGCCGTGACCAGCTCGATCGGCCTGGGCGTGATCGTCGGCCTGGTCGCGGGCAAGGCGCTCGGGATCACCGGTTCCACCTGGCTGGTCACCCGGCTGCGACACGCGAAGCTCGACCCCGACCTGGCCTGGATCGACGTGTTCGGCCTGGGAGTGATCGGCGGGATCGGGTTCACCGTGTCACTGCTGGTCAGCGAGCTGAGCTTCGGGCAGGGCACGGACTTCGACGACATCGGCAAGGTGGCGATCCTGACCGCCTCCGTGCTGGCCGCGGTGCTCGCCGCGGTGGTGCTGGGCTCCCGGAACCGGCACTACAAGTCCGTGGAGATCGCCGAGAGCCTCGACGAGAACCACGACGGGACACCCGACCGGTTCGAGCGCTAGGAGTGCCCTGACACAAGCGGGGAACGGTTCTCGTTCGCGCCACGCGACCCGACGGATCAGGCCGGGTCGGCCGCCACGAATGGGTGCCGCCAGCCGACGGCCGCCTCCAGCTGGGCGGCGAGTGAGAGCAGGGTCTCCTCGGCGCCGAACCGGCCGCC
>JAGQUI010000079.1 GCA_020438595.1 Propionibacteriaceae bacterium
GGGTGCCGCCAGCCGACGGCCGCCTCCAGCTGGGCGGCGAGTGAGAGCAGGGTCTCCTCGGCGCCGAACCGGCCGCCGAACATCACCCCGATCGGCAGTTCGCGGCCGTCGACGACGGCGGTGTGCAGCGGGAGCGAGATCGCCGGCCGGCCGGACAGGTTGTAGACGCTGGTCCACGGCGTGAACCGGGTCTGGGCGGCGAAGTCGGCGACCGGGTCGTCGTCGTCGCGCAGGGCCCCGACCAGCGCCGGGGGCTGGGCCAGCGTGGGCGTGAGCACGACGTCGAAGCCGTCCCACGCCTGCGCGACCTCGGCGGTCAGCCGCTGCACGGCACCGGCGGCCTCGGCGTAGGCGACGCCGGAGGTGTTCCGGCCCCGCTCCCGCAGCCACCGGGTGAGCGGACGCAGCAGCGGCTCGGCGGCCTCGGGCAGCGGGATCGACGCTGCCCCCACCGCCCACAGGGCCCCGAACGCCTCCCAGCGTGCCACCGGGAACGGGACGGGCGCGTCGGCGACGTCGTGGCCGAGCCCGCCCAGGGTCTCCGCGACCGACCTGGCGGCGGCGAGGCAGGCCGGGTGCACGTCGGCCTCTGCGATCACCGGCGTGGTCAGCACGCCCACCCGGAGGCAGCCCGGCTCGCGTCCGGCCGCATCGGCGAAGGTCGTGAGCGGCCCCGGCGCGTGGTAGGTCTCCCCCACGCCGTGCCCGGCGAGCACGTCGAGCGCCACGGCCGTGTCGGCCACTGTGCGGCTGAGCACGCCGTCCGTGCCCAGACCGGGGCCCGGCACCCGCAACCGTCCGGCGCTGACCCGGCCGCGGCTGGCCTTGAGCCCGACCAGCCCGCAGGCCGAGGCAGGGATCCGGATCGAGCCGCCGGCGTCGGAGGCGTGTGCGATCGGTGCCAGGCCGGTGGCGACCGCCGCGGCGGCGCCGCCGCTGGAGCCGCCGGCGGAGCGACGCAGGTCCCACGGCGTCCGCGCGGGCGGCGCCCCCTCCGGCTCGGTGTAGCAGGGCAGTCCGAACTCGGGCGTCGCGGTCTTGCCGGTGCTGACCGTCCCGGCCGCACGGAACCAGGTGACGATGTCGTCGTCGACGTCGGCGACGTTGCCCCGCAGGGCGACCGTGCCGGCCTCCCAGCCCACCCCGGCGACCGGGTTCAGGTCCTTGATCGGGCAGGGCACGCCGAGCAGCGGCGCCGAGGCCTCGCCCCGGGCGACGGCGGCGTCCACCTCGGCCGCCCGGCCCAGCGCGGCCTCGGGCGTGAGCCGGGCGTAGGCACCCACCACGTCGGAGAGCCGCTCCGCGCGCGCCAGGTGCACCCGCGCCACCTCGGCCGCGGACACGACCTGCTCGCGCACAGCCGCCGCGATCGCCAGGGCGTCGAGTCGGGTGAGTTCCATCAGTGCTTGATCTTGCCCGGTTCCAGGGTGCCGCCGATGGTGGGCTGGAAATCGTCACCCAACTGCTTGACCGCGAGCCGGCCGACCAGCTGCTGCTCGGTGGTGACCCGCTCCGAACGGGCGCGACCGATGAAGGTGATGATCCAGTGCAGCAGGGTCGTGATCCGGTTCTTGAAGCCGACCACATAGATCAGGTGCACGAACAGCCACGCGAACCACGCGGGGAAGCCGGTCAGCTGCAGCTTGTTCATCTTCGCGACCGCCCCGAACCGGCTGATCACGGCCATCGAACCCTTGTCGTGGTAGTGGAACTCCTCGGTGACCGGGTGCCCGGACACCTCGCCGCGGATCCTGGACGCCGCGTAGCGCCCGCCCTGGATCGCCACCTGGGCCACTCCGGGCAGGCGGTCGAGGCTGATCATGTCGCCGACCACGTACACCTCGGGGTGCCCCGGCAGGGTGAGGTCGCGGTTCACCTCGACGCGTCCGGCGCGGTCGATGCCCGCACCGGACTGCTCGGCGAGGGTCTTCCCCAGCGGGCTCGCCTGGACGCCGGCCGCCCACACCTTGCAGGAGGACATGATCCGCTCGGTCCTGCCGTCGGAGTACTTCACGTCCAGCCCCGCCGCGTCCAGGCCCGTGACCAGCGCCCCGAGGCGCACTTCGACGCCGTGGCGCTCCAGTTCGGCCTTCGCCGCGGCGGACAGCTTGGGCCCGAACGGCGGCAGCACCGCGTCGGCGCCGTCGAGCAGCAGCACCGAGGCGCTGGCCGTGTCGATCCGCCGGAAGCTCTTGCGCAGGGTGTGGTGGGTGAGTTCTGCGATCTGCCCGGCCATCTCCACGCCGGTCGGGCCGGCCCCGACGACCACGAAGTTCAACAGCCGGCGCCGCTCGTCGGCGTCCTCGCTGAGCTCGGCCATCTCCAGCGACCCGAAGATCCGCGCCCGCAGCTCCAGGGCGTCGTCGATCGACTTCATGCCCGGGGCGAAGGTGGCGAAGTGGTCGTTGCCGAAGTAGGACTGGCCCGCGCCGGCCGCGACGATCAGGTAGTCGTACTTCAGCGCGACGGTCTTGGCGAGCTTCTCCGCCACCACGACCCGGGTGGCCAGGTTGATCCGGGTCACCTCGGCGAGCAGCACGGTGGCATTGGCCTGGCCGCGCAGGATGTCGCGGGTGGCCGGGGCGATCTCGCCGGTGGAGAGGATGCCGGTCGCGACCTGGTAGAGCAGGGGCTGGAACAGGTGCGAGACGGTCTTCGACACCAACGTCACGTCGACGTCCGCCTTCGCCAGCGCCTGGGCGGCGAACAGGCCCCCGAAGCCGGATCCGATGATCACTACGTGTGGACGGGCCATCTCGACCTCCGCTCGTGGACAGCACCCCGCAACTGAGGCAACCCTAACCCGGCCCCGTTTCCCGCGTCACCCGGGCTGGTCAGGCGGACCGCGAGATGACCCCGTCGCACAGCGCGGACAGGGCGTCCTTCGCCGGGCCCCCGGGGAGCGGCGCGAGGTGCGCCCGGGCCACCTCGGCCCGCCGCCGGATCTCGTCCCGCGCGGCCGCCATCGCCGGATGAGCGCGCATCAGGCGCAACGCCTCGGCCAGCTCCGCGTCGTCGCTGAGGTCGGAGTCGAGCAGCGCGAGCAGCCGGGCGTCCGCGGGGTCGGTGCTGCGCCGGGCGAGCAGCGTCGGCAGGGTCGGGACGCCGGCCCGCAGGTCGGTGCCCGGCGTCTTGCCGGAGGAGTCGCTGGCGATGTCGATGATGTCGTCGCTGAGCTGGAAGACCACGCCGATCTCCTCGCCGTAGGCCGCGAGCGCGGCCAGCTCGGTCTCGCCCAGGCCGGCGACCATACCGCCGAACAGCGCGGACGCGGCGATCAGCGAGCCGGTCTTGTCGGCGAGGACAGCGAGGTAGTGCTCGAGGGTGTCGGCGCCGTCCCCGGGCCCACGCGTCTCCGCGATCTGGCCCTGGACGAGACGGGCGAAGGTGTCCGCCTGCAGCTTCACGTACTCGGTGCCGAGGTCGGCGACGATGGAGGACGCCCGGGAGAACAGGAAATCGCCGACGAGGATCGCGACGGTGTTGTCCCAGCGGAGGTTGGCACTGGGCACCCCGCGGCGCAGTTCTGCCTCGTCCATCACGTCGTCGTGGTAGAGGCTGGCCACGTGGGTCAGTTCCATGACCAGGGCGGCCCGGACCACCGACTCCTCCTCGGGCGCCTCGGCCAGCAGCGAGGCCAGCACCACCAGCAGCGGGCGGAAGCGCTTCCCGCCCGCGCGGATCGTGTGCTGGGCCGCCTCGCTGACGAACTCGGTGTCGGCCTGCGCCGCCGTGGCCAGGCGTCCCTCGATCCGGTCGAGCAGCCCGGTCACGCGATCGGTGAACGCCCCGGGCAGCTCACCGACGAGATCAGCTGGCTGGGTCACGGACACGCCGGACAGCATAGCCTCAGCGCAGGAACGTGCTGGCCGACGTGACGAGGTCCAGCAGCGGGCCGGGGAACAGGCCGAGGTAGGCCGAGGCCAGCGCGCCGAGCGCGACCGGCACCCAGGTCATCCCGCTCGCCCTGCCCACGACCACGCCCTCGGCCGGCGCGGAGAAGAACATCAGCACGATCACCCGCAGGTAGACGTACGCGGCGACCAGGCTGAACGCCACCGCGGCCAGGACCAGCCAGGCGTAGCCGCCCTGCCAGGCCGCGGAGAACACCGCCCACTTGCCGATGAAACCCGCGGTCAGCGGGATGCCGGCGAAGCTCAGCATCAGGAGCGCGAAGATGCCCGCCAGCAACGGGCTCTTCCGGCCCAGGCCGGCCCAGCCCGAGATCTCGTGCACCTCGCCCGCCTGGTTGCGCACCATCGTCACGATGGCGAACGCCGCGACGGTCGCGAATCCGTAGGAGACCAGGTAGAACAGGATCGCGCCGAAACTGTTGACCCGTCCGACGGCACCGGCGGTCGCGCCGACCACCGCCACCAGGAGGAACCCGGCGTGGGAGACGGAACTGTAGGCCAGCAGTCGCTTCATGTCGGACTGGGTCAGGGCCACCACGATGCCGAGCCCCATCGTGATCACGGCGACCACGGCCAGCAGCGGCTGCCAGCTCCAGCGTTCGCCGCCGAGGGCGACGTAGAAGATCCGGACGGTGGCGCCCACCGCGGCGAGCTTGGTACAGATCGCCATGAACCCGGTCACCGGCGTCGGGGCGCCGACATACACGTCCGGCACCCAGTTGTGGAACGGCACCGCGCCGATCTTGAACAGCAGGCCGATCGCGAGGAACGCCATGCCGGTGTAGAGCAGGCTGCGGCCGTAGACCGGGTCGGCGATCGCGTCGCTGATCCGGCCGTACTCGAACGAGCCGGCGAAGCCGTAGGTCAGCGCCATGCCGAACAGGAAGAAGGCGCTGGACAGCGCACCCAGCAGGAAGTACTTCAGGGCCGCTTCCTGGCTGAGCAGGCGGCGCCGGCGCGCCATGCCGGAGAGCAGGTACAACGGCAGCGACATGACCTCGAGCGCCACGAAGGCGGTGAGCAGGTCGTTGGCCGCGACGAACACCATCATGCCGGCGAGCGAGAACAGGGCCAGCGGGAAGACCTCGCTGTGCTCGTGGCGGGCCAGGGTGGCCTCCTTCTCGGCCGGGCTGCCCGGCACCGAGGCGGCGGACGCGGCGAACGAGGTGGCGCCGTTGTTCAGGTCCCGCTCGGCGAACACGAGCATGCTGAGCAGGGCGAACACCAGCAGCGAGGCCCACATCAGGTAGGACGGGCCGTCGAGGGTGATCGAGTCCATCGCCATCAGGCCGACGTTGTTCGTGGGCTGCAGCCAGGACATGACCAGGAACACGAAAGCGAGGCCGATCCCGAACTCGAACAGCACCACCTGGCCGAGGAAGCGCCAGCGGCGCGGGACAACGGCCTCGATGCCGATGCCGAGGCAGGCGGCCAGCAGCACGGTCAGGATCGGTGCGAGCTGCAGCCACTCGAACGTGGGCGCGGAGATGGCGTTCACTTGGCTTCCTCTCCCAGCGGCGGCACCGGGTCGGTGACTCCGACATGGCTCATCGTTGACTGCGCGACCGGCTCGATCACCTGCAGGGCGAGGTTCGGCACGAACCCGAGCAGCAGGATCACGGCGAGGACGGGCGCGGCCACCCACTTCTCGCGGGCGGTGGCGTCCGTGGTGATGGTGCTCCGCACCTCGTCGGTGACCGGTCCGGTCATTGTGCGCTGGTACATGCGCAGGATGTAGACCGCGGCGAGCACGGTGCCGATCACGGCGACGACCGCGACGGCCGGCTGGCGGGCCCAGGTGCCGGCGAGCACCATGAACTCGGAGACGAAGCTCGACATGCCGGGCAGCGCCAGGCCGGACAGGCCGGCCATCAGGAACACGCCGGCGAGCACCGGGGCCACCTTCTGGACACCGCCGAAGTCGTCCACCATCGCCGAGCCGCGCCGGGAGATCAGGAACCCGATCACCAGGAACAGGGCCGCGGTGGAGAAGCCGTGGTTGACCATGTAGAAGATCGAGCCGGAGATCCCGGTGCTGGTGAAGGTGTAGATGCCCAGCACCATGAACCCGAAGTGGCTGATCGAGGTGTAGGCCACCAGGCGGAGCAGGTTCCTGCTGCCGATCGCGGCGACCGCCCCGTACAGGATGCTGATCAGGGCCAGCACCACCATCACCGGGGCGATCCAGGTGCTGGCCTCGGGGAACAGCCACAGGCAGAACTTGATCATGCCGAAGGTGCCGATCTTGTCCAGGATGCCGACCAGCAGCACCGACGTGCCCGGGGTGGACTCCTCGGCCGCGGTCGGCAGCCACGTGTGCACGGGCACCATCGGGGCCTTCACCACGAAGGCGAACAGGAAGCCGACCATCAGCCAGCGGGCCAGCATCGGGTCGATCTGCAACTGCATGAGCTGGTCGAGCAGGTAGGTCGGGGTGCCGGTGAGCTGCACCGAGACCGCGTACAGCCCGACCACGGAGGCCAGCATGACCAGGCCACCGGCGAGGCTGAACAGCAGGAACTTCACCGCGGCGTAGGAGCGGCGCGGTCCGCCGAAGCCGCCGATCAGGAAGTACATCGGGATCAGCGTCGCCTCGAAGAACAGGTAGAACAGCAGCACGTCCTGGGCGAGGAACACGAACACAGACAGGCTCTCCAGCGCCAGCACGAGCCCGAAGAACGCCTGCGGGGTCCAGCGGCCGCGGCCACCGACCTTCCACTCGGCGAGCAGCACCACCGGCACCAGCAGGACGGTGAGCAGCACCATCACCAGCGACATGCCGTCGAGGCCGACCGCCCACCAGGCGCCGAACTCCGGGATCCACGGAGCCCGCTCGGTGAGGTCCGCGCCACCGGCGTACAGGACGGCGACGCCGATCCCGACCAGCGCGGTGGCCACGGCGAACACCATGCCCACGCCGCGGGCGATCTGCTTCACCGGCAGGCACAGGACGGCGGCACCGACCAGCGGCACGAGGCCGAGGAACGTGAGCCAGGGGAACGTCATCTCTGCTACCTCCCTCAGCCCAGCTGGGTGAGAATCACGACGGTTCCGACCAGCACGGCGCCGATGGTCATCGTCAGGGCGTAGGCGCGGACCTGTCCGGTCTGCAGCCGTCTGGTCTCGGTGGACAGACCGGAGAACACGCCGGCGAGGCCGTCGGCCCCGGCGTCGATGACCCGGTCGTCGGTTGCCACGACCCCGCGGGACACGGCGAGGGTCGGCTGCACCACCAGGGTGTTGTTCACCGCGTCACCGAACAGGTCGTTGCGACCCGTGACGGTGAACGGGTTGGACGAGGCGGGGGCCACCCCCGGCACCGGCTTCGTACCGAAGATCCACCAGGCGAGCGCGACACCGGCGATCACGACGAACAGCGTCAGCCAGCCGATCGGGCCGGGCACCAGCGGGATCTCGTGGACGTGGTTCCCGACGGCCGGCTCCAGCCACTCCTGGATCCAGGAGTTCATGGTGGCGCCGGCGAACACGCTGAAGAAGGCCAGGATGATCAGCGGGACGGTCATCACCTTCGGCGACTCGTGCGGGTGCACTCCCTCGCGCCACCGCTTCTCGCCGAGGAACGTCATGATCATCAGCCGGGTCATGTAGAACGCGGTGATGCCGGCGCCGACCAGGGCCGTCACACCCGCCACCGTGCTGACCTCGAAGGCGACCTCGATGATCGGGTCCTTGGAGAAGTACCCGGACAGCGGCGGGATGCCGATGATCGCCAGGTAGCCCATCGCGAAGGTCCAGAAGGTGACCCGGGTCACCTTCCACAGGGCGCCGTAGTGGCGCATGTTCACGTCGTTGTCCATCGCGTGCATCACCGAGCCGGCCCCGAGGAACATGTTCGCCTTGAAGAAGCCGTGGGTGAGCAGGTGGAAGATCGCGAACGCGTAGCCCGCCGGGCCGAGGCCCGCGGCCAGCATCATGTAGCCGATCTGGCTCATCGTCGAGCCCGCCAGCACCTTCTTGATGTCGTCCTTGGCGGTGCCGATCCAGGCGCCGGCCATCAGGGTGACGCAGCCGACCACGACGACGGCGGTACTGGCCGCGGCGGACATCTCGAAGATCGCGTGGCTGCGCACCACCAGGTAGACGCCGGCGGTGACCATGGTCGCCGCGTGGATCAGGGTCGAGACCGGGGTCGGGCCCTCCATCGCGTCCAGCAGCCACGCCTGCAGGGGCACCTGGGCCGACTTGCCGCAGGCGCCGAGCAGGAGCAGCAGGCCGATCGTGGTGGCCCAGAACGGGTCGAGGTGCGGCGCGGCCTCGTTCACGGCGGTGAACGCCGAGCTGCCGATCAGGGCCAGCATGGTCATGATCGCCATGGTCATGCCCAGGTCGCCGACCCGGTTCATCACGAACGCCTTGGTGCCCGCGGCGGCCGCGGACGGCTTGTGCTGCCAGAACCCGATCAGCAGGTAGGACGCCAGGCCGACGCCCTCCCAGCCGACGAACAGGACGAGGTAGTTGTCGGCCAGGACCAGGGTCAGCATCGCGGCGATGAACAGGTTCAGGTAGCCGAAGAACCGGCGCCGCCGCTCGTCGTGGGCCATGTAGCCGACCGAGTAGATGTGGATCAGCGAGCCGACGCCGGTGACCAGCAGCGCGAACAGGATCGAGAGCTGGTCGACCAGCAGTCCGGCGGACACCTGCCACATGCCGGTGCTGATCCAGTCGAACAGCGGGACGGAGACCGCCCGCTCCGCGGGCGGGCGCAGCAGCTGCTCGGCGAACAGGCAGGTCGCGATGCTGAAGCTGAACAGCACCGCGGCGACGCCCAGCCAGTGGCCGACCCGGTCGAGGATGCGGCCGAACAGCAGCAGGATGGCCGCCGAGACGGCCGGCACGGCGATCATCAGCCACGCGTAGCTGAACATGCCGGTCGCAGCCACCGGGGCGATCGTTTCCAGGGTGATCATCGGCTCTCCCTCACAGCTTCAGCAGGTTCGCCGCGTCCACCGAGGTGGACCGCCGGGTGCGGTAGATGGTGATGATGATGCTCAGGCCGACCACGACCTCGGCGGCAGCGACCACCATGACGAAGAACGTGGCCACCTGGCCGTCCAGGCCGCCCCGGGCGAGCGCGAACGCCACCATGACGAGGTTCGCCGCGTTCAGCATCAGCTCGACCGACATGAAGGCGACCAGCGCGTTGCGCCGGATCATCACGCCGATGGTGCCGATCGTGAACAGGATCGCGGCCAGGTAGAGGTAGTAGTCGGGGCTCACTCGTCGTCCTCCTCGGCCTTGCCGGACTCGATCTGGTCGAAGACCGCGGCGGTGGCGCGACTCAGGGCGGGGGCGTCCACGATCGCGCCGCGTTCGGCCAGAGTCGTCGACACCGAGGCCTCGCTGACCGTGCCGTCCGGCAGCAGCCCCGGCGTGGCGATCGAGTTGTGCCGGGCCAGGACGCCGGAGTTCGGCAGCGTCCCGGGATGGGCCCCGGTCTCGGCGTAGTCGCGCATCCGCGCGTCGGCCAGTTCCCGCTGGGTGGGCTTCGGTCTGGTGCGGGCGTGCTGGCCGAGCACCATCGCCCCGACCGCCGCCGTGATCAGCAGCGCCGAGGTGAGTTCGAAGGCGAACACGTAGCGTCCGAAGATCA
>JAGQUI010000007.1 GCA_020438595.1 Propionibacteriaceae bacterium
CCTGAGGAGCGCTCCGGCGAGGAACCAGCCGGGCACCCCTCCCACTCCGATCCCTGAGGAGCGCTCCGGCGAGGAACGAGCCGGAGCGCGTCACGAAGGGCGCACCACCCGGGCGAGGTCGCGCACCCGCCGGCGCTCGATGAGCCGGTACGCCAGCGTCCCGAGCGTCCGATCGTCGACGAGCACGCCCCCATCCTCGATCCACCCGTGCCGCTCGTAGAAGGACGCCGCCCGCTCGTTGCCCTCAAGCACCCACAGGTACGCGGACGCGAAGCCCGCCGCCCGCAGGTCGGCCTCGCAGCGCACCAACAACTCGTGGCCGACACCGGTGGACCAGCGCTCGGACGCCGCGTACAGCGCGTACAACTCGCCGTCGGCGCCAAGCTCCGGGTCGCGAGCCGGCCCGTACGCGGCCCAGCCCACCACCACCCCACCGTCGGCCTCGGCGACGAGTTCGACCGTCCGGGGATCGGCGTGCCGCTCGTCCCAATCGGCGGCGCGGCGCTCGGCGTCCCGACCGGCGTCGAGGCCCGCCAGGACCTCCGCCGGGACGAGCGCCGCGTAGGCGGCACGCCAGACGGCCACGCGAAGGCGGGCGATCGCCGCGACGTCCCGCCTCGTCGCAGGGCGAACCGCCGGCGGGGTCACCGCCCGGCCGCCGCCCGCGCGAGTTCGGCGAAGTGGTCGGCGAGGTGGTGGTCGCCGAAGGGCTCCGCGACCGCGTCCTGGGTGAGGCCCTCGGCAAAGAACTGCGCGAGGTCTCCCGGACGCTCGCCGAGCCGGGACGCCACCCAGACCGCCGCGGACAGCACGCCCTTCGGCAGCGTGACCATCCGCTCCTTGCGGCCCGCAGCGGCGAGCGCCAGCCGGCCGATCTCGGGGTAGGTGAGCGCGTCGGGGCCGCCGACGTCCCAGCTGCCGCTCGCGTCGCCGAGGTGGTCGACGCAGAACCGGGCCAGGTCGGCGCCGTGGATCGGGGACACCCGGACGCCGGGGGCGGGCGGCAGCACCATCAGCCCGGAGCGCGCCATCGACACGAAGTCGGACATGTCGGAGAAGTAGCCGGACGGGTTCACCACCTGGTGGGCCAGCGACGACCGTTCCAGCACCGCCGCGAAGGCGGCCTTCGACCGCATGATCAGCGATCGGCCCGCTTCGACGTGCAGCACGTTCACGTACAGGAACGACCGCAACCCCTCCCGCTCGGCGTCCTGCAGCAGGTGCAGGTTGGCGAGGAAGTCCACGTCCCACGGGCTCGCCTTTTGCCGGGTCACGCCGAGCGCCGATGCGACCCGGTCGGCTCCCGCGCACACCCCGGCCACGAAGGCCTCCTCGGTGATCTCGCCGACCGCCCACTCCGCGACCGACCCGCGCAGGGACGGCGAGCCGAACGGCCCGGACTCCTCCGCCCGCTGCCGGGACCGGACGACGGCGCGGACCGCGTACCCCCGGCGCGCGAGCTCGACCACGAGGTGGCGTCCGAGGTAGCCGGTGGCCCCGGCGACGACGACGGTCTCCATGCATTGCCTCCATCGATCCTGGTGCTCCGAGTCAAGCACGCCGCGGCCGCCCGGCAAAGCGCATCGTGCCACCACGATTGCGTGATAATGCGTAACCTGCATAAATCGGGTTGCGCCGGTTCACCGGTGGCAGCTACCTTTTTCACAACGCCGATCACGCGAGAAAGGAGGCCGGCACCATGATGATCACCATTGATCAGCGAGCTGATATCACGCTCGCCCTCGCCGGCTTCGTCGGCGTCCGCTCCGTCCGTAGCTGCTAGGCGGTTCCTTCCGCCACCGGCTCTGACGGTGGCGACGCCCACGAAGCGCAGCCCGGAGCACACCCACTCCCGGTCCTCCGGGCGCACCGTCCGGACCACACCATCTGCCGTGGTCCTGTCATTTCCGCACACCACCGGAAATAACCATGCCGCTATGCCCGAATTCGGCGACCCCGAATTCCTGACGAGAGAAACCACCATGAACACCACCATCCAGCCATCCATCGACAGCCCCATCCGCATCCGCTCCGGGCCAGGCCTCATCGACCGGGCCGCGCTACGGCTCGGCTCGGCCCTGACCGAGTGGGCGGAGCACGCCGAGTCGAGGCGGACGGAGCGAATCGCACGGCGCAGGCTCCGCTCGGAGCACGCTCAGGAACTGATCCGGTGGCGCGCGGAGCGGGAGCGCGAGCAGACGAGGATCGACTCCTCGCTGCTGTTCCGCAACCTGCAGTGATCCGCGTCCGCGCCGGGCCGGCCGCAACCGGGGGGGTGTCCCGACCCGATCCTGGTCGGGATACCCCGCCCGGTAAACGATTCTGCCAAATCGACGAAATGCGTGTCGCCGAGTTGCACAAGTGTGCCTGACGCGCTATTTTCTTCCCGACGCCCACACAGAAAGGAGGCCGGCACGTTGATGATCACTGACCAGCGTACGAAGTACGCAGGCGCTGCCGGCTCCGTCGGTGCGTCCATCGTCCGGATCGGTTAGCGGCTCCCGCCGCCACCTGCCCTGACGGTGGCGACGCCAACGAAGCCAGCACTCCGGATCACCATCTCCCGGAATCGCCCCGTCCTGCCGTAATCACGCCGCGCACCCTGCTTTGTCGTACCCCGACAAAGATGATTTCCTGCGCCTTTCTTTGGCGACCCCATTTCCAGACGAAGGAAGATTCTCGTGTTCACCGATGTCGAAACCCGACACGTCCAGACCACATCCACCACGACCACTCCCCTGACCGGTTTCCTCGACCGCGTGGCGCTCCGCTTCGGCGTCGCCCTGGTCGAGTGGGCCGGGCACGCGGAGGCCCGCGAGGTTGCTCGGCTCCAGCGCCGTCAGGCTCGCGAGGAGCGGCTTCGCGACCGGGCCCGGCAGCAGGCCGAGTTCGAGCGCGAGCAGCTCCGCCTGGACAGCAACCGGTTGTACTTCAACCAGGCGATGCTGTACCGGAACCTGCAGTGATCCGCGACCGCGCCGGGCCGCCACCGCAGGAGCACCACGGCCCCGTCCCGGGAGATCCCCGGGCCGGGGCCGTGTCGCGTCCGGTGCCTCAGCGTCCTGTTTCGGCCACCAGGCGGTCGAAGAACGCGTCCATCCGCGGGTCCACGGCGCGCCGCGACGCGTCGGCGTCGTGCCACTCCACCATCTCCCGCGCGCCCTGCGCGAACGGCGTCGTGGCGTGCCAGCCCGGCACGATGCTGCGGACCAGGCTGTTGTCGAACACCATCGAGTTCGACTTGTCTCCGATCAGCCCGGCGCCCACCCCGGGCTCCAGCGCCGCGATCCGCTCCGAGGGGACGTGCACCAGGGTGGGTTCGACGCCCGCGGCGCGGCCCAGCGTGGTGTAGATCTCGTTCCACGGCATGCCGTAGTCGGCGGTGATGTGGAACGCCTGGCCGAGCGTCCGGGGGTCACCGAGCAGGCCGACGAAGGCGCGGGCGAAGTCGCGGGTGTGGGTGAGCGTCCACAGCGAGGTGCCGTCGCCGGGCACGACGACCGGCAGGCCGCGGCGCATCCGCTCCACCACCGTCCAGCCGCCGTCGAACGGCACCAGCGTCGCGTCGTAGGTATGGGACGGTCGCACGATCGTCACCGGCAGGCCGGTCTCCCGGTACTCCGCCACGAGCAGGTCCTCGCAGGCGATCTTGTCCCGCGAGTACCGCCAGAACGGGTTGCGCAGCGGCGTCGACTCGACCACCGGCAGCCGCGCGGGCGGGGTCTGGTACGCCGAGGCCGAGCTGATGAAGACGTACTGCCCGGTGCGGCCGGCGAAGATGTCGAGGTCCGCCCGTACGTGGCCGGGGACGAAGGCGAGGAACGACGCCACCACGTCGAACTCCTCACTGCCCACCGCCGCGCGGACGGCGTCGGCGTCCCTCAGGTCGGCGACGAGCGACCGGACGCCGGCCGGCGGCTCGTGCACGGCACCGGCGCGGTTCACGCCCCGGTTCAGCACCGTCACCCGGTGCCCCTGCTCGACGGCGCGTCGCACCACCCCCGAGCTGATCACTCCGGTGCCGCCGAGCACGAGGATGCGCAGCCCGGTCGCGGCCGGGGTTCCGAGGTCAGTACCCATCGAGGTCTCCGTTCAGGTGTTCGGGGCCCATCCCATCAGGTCTCGACAGGCTCGACCAGCCCACGCCGGGAACCGCACCGGCGACGTGGAAAGGAACCGTCCCCATTCCACGTCGACGCGAATCGGGGACGGTTCCTTTTCGCGTCACCGGGACGGCGGCGCGGTGCTCGCGCGGACGACCAGCGTGGCGGGCAGGCGCAGGTGCTCCTCCCCGGTCTCCCCGGAGAGCAGGCCGAGCAGGATCCGGACCGCCTCGGCACCCATCTGGTGCATCGGCTGGGCGACCGTGGTCAGCGGCGGGACGGCGCTGGCGGCCTCGGGGACGTTATCGTAGCCGACCACGGACACGTCGTCGGGGACGCGCAGGCCGAGTTCGGCCGCGACCTCGAGCACGCGGATCGCCGACAGGTCGTTCGCGGCGAACACCCCCGTCGGCCGGTCCGGACGGGTGAGCAGCTCGCGGGCGGCGTCCGTGGTCTCGGCGGCGCGGTAGCCACCGACCCGGACCAGGTCGGGGTCGAACGGCAGCCCGGCCGCCTCGAGCGCGTCCCGGTAGCCCTGCTCGCGCTGCCGCGCGGAGACCAGGTCGGTGCGGCCGCGCACGTGCGCGATCCGCCGGTGGCCGAGGTCGATCAGGTGTTCGGTGGCGGCCCGGGCACCCGCGACGTTGTCGGACTCGATCGTGCTGGGGCCGGTGCGTCCGGTGTGCGGGTCGATCGCCACCACCGGGATCGTGGCATCGACCACGGTGGCCGTCGGCGCCACGATCACCGCTCCCTCGATCAGGGTGCCGGCCAGCCGGGACAGCGAACGCCGCTCCCAGCCCACCACGTTGTGCCCCTGGTCGCCGGAGTAGGCGAGCAACTCGTACCCCGTGCCCTCCACGGCGCTGGAGATGCCCTTGAGCAGTTCGGTCGAGAAGGGCTCGAACTCCGGCACCAGGATGCCGATCACGTTGGTGCTGCGCCGGCGCAGGCTGCTCGCGACCAGCGACGACTCGTAGCCGAGCTCGGCCACCACGTCCATCACCTTGTCGTAGGTCTCCGGCGCCACGCCGTAGCGGTCGTTGATCACCTTGGAGACGGTCGAGACCGAGACCCCGGCCACCTTGGCGACATCGATGATCGTCACCCTCGGCGCGTGCGACCGCGGCACGGAGCGGCGGGGCCTGCCAGCACTTACGGTCACGGCGGTAACGGTAGCCCATGCGACCGGCGGGCATCACGTAACGTTTGGAAAACGTTATCGAAAACGTTTGACACGGCTCCGGCGGCGGTGTCAGGATCCCCATGACAGGAACCCCTGTCGCAGTCGAGGAGGACTGAGAGGTCTCGATGAAGAAGACAGTCAAGGGCACGGCACTGGTCGCTCTCAGCGCGAGTGTCGCCCTCCTTGCCGCCGGGTGCAGCGGCGGCGCCACCAGTTCGGGCTCGGCGTCCGGGGACAGCAACGCCCCGGTCACGATGTCGTTCTGGCACAACTCCACCACGGGTGACGGCAAGCAGTACTGGGAGGACACGGTCGCGGCGTTCGAGAAGGAGCACCCGAACGTGACCATCAACATCCAGGCCATCCAGAACGAGGACATGGACGGCAAGCTGCAGACCGCGCTCAACTCCGGCGGCGGCGATCCGACCATCTTCATGGCACGCGGCGGCGGCAAGCTCGCGGACGTCGTGGCAGCCGGCCAGGTGATGGACGTCACCGACCAGATCAGCGCCGACGTGAAGTCCGCCTACGGTGACGCGATCTTCAGCGCCTTCACCGTCGACGGCCGGATCTACGGCATGCCCACCTCGGTGCTGCCCGGCGGCATCTTCTACAGCAAGGACCTGTTCGCCAAGGCCGGCATCGAGAACACCCCGACCACCTTCGAGGAGCTCGACGCAGCCATCACCAAGCTGAAGGCCGCCGGGATCACCCCGATCGCGCTGGGCGGCAAGGACGCCTGGCCGGCCGCGCACTGGTACTACTTCATGGCCCTGCGCGACTGCTCCAAGGACGTGATGGACGCCGCCGCGGCGAGCAAGGACTTCTCCGACCCGTGCTGGACCAAGGCCGGCGAGGACCTGAAGGCGTTCGCCGACACCGACCCGTTCAACAAGGGCTTCCTGACCACCTCGGCCCAGCAGGGCGCGGGCAGCTCGGCGGGCATGCTGGCCAACCACAAGGCCGCGATGGAGCTGATGGGCGCCTGGGAGCCGGGCGTGGTCGCGTCCCTGACCCCGAGCGGCACGTCGCTGGAGGACCTGGGCTGGTTCCCGTTCCCCGCGGTGAGCAGCGGTGCCGGTGACCCGAGCGCCATGATGGGCGGCTCGGACGGGTTCGCGTGCCGCGAGGGCGCCCCCGCCGAGTGCGTGGAGTTCCTGAACTTCATCGCCAGCAAGGCCAACCAGGAGGGCTACGCGACCGCGTTCCAGACCCTGCCGGCCAGCCAGGAGGCGCAGGGCGTGGTGACCGACCCCGCCCTGAAGGACGTGCTCGCCGCGTACAACAACGCGTCCTACGTGATGCTGTGGCTGGACACCATGTACGGCCAGAACGTCGGCAACGCCCTGAACGGCGGCGTGGTGAACATGCTCGCCGGCAAGGGCACGCCGGCCGACATCGTCGAAGCGGTGAAGTCGGCGGCAGCAAAGGGATAACGGACCTCATGAGCGACACAGTGAACGCACTGCCGCAACGCTCGTCAGGTTCCCCATCGGTCCGGGGCGGCGCCACGGCGTCGCCCCGGTCCGACCGGGCCAGGGCAGCGTGGCGCCAGCGCCTCGAGATCGCGATCCTCTCCGGACCGGCGATCGTGATGTTCCTGGCCTTCGTGATCTTCCCCGTCTTCATGGCGGCCTACTACGGCTTCTTCCGCTGGAAGGGGTTCGGGCCACCGAAGGACTTCGTCGGGCTGCAGAACTACGCGGTGATCTTCACCGACCAGAACTTCCTGGCCGCGCTGCAGCACAACGGGTTCATCCTCGTGATGTCGCTGATCATGCAGGGGCCGGCGGCCATCGCCTTCGCGCTGCTGCTCAACCAGAACATCCGGGGCCGCTCGCTGATCCGGGTGCTGATCTTCGTGCCCTACGTGATCTCCGAGGTGATCGTGGGCACCGGCTGGAGCCTGATGCTGCAGTACCAGGGCGCCCTGAACGACCTGCTGGCCAAGATGGGCCTCGGCTGGATGGCCACCGACTGGATCGCCGACCCGGACATCGCCATCTGGACCCTGATGGTGATCATCTCCTGGAAGTACATCGGGTTCGCGGTGATCCTGATGCTCGCCGGCATGCAGGGCATCCCGGACGAGCTGTACGAGGCCGCCGCCATCGACGGCGCGTCCTACTGGCAGATCCAGCGCTGGATCACCCTCCCGCTGCTCGGCCCGACGATCCGGGTGTGGGCGTTCCTGTCGATCATCGGCTCCCTGCAGCTGTTCGACCTCGTCTACATCATCTGGGGCCAGTACGTCTCGGCCACGGCAGGCACGTCCACCATGGCGACCTACATGGTCCGCGAGGGCCGGCTCGCCGGCAACTACGGCTACGGCAACGCGGTCGCGGTCGTGATCTTCCTGATCTCGCTGGTGATCGCCCTGACCTACCAGCGGTTCGTGCTGCGGCGCGACACCGAGGGTGCGCTCACCGAGAAGTCCGGAAAGGCGGACGCGTGATGTCCCAGGCAGCCCTCACCGCACGACCCGCCGGCGGACGCCGCGCGCGCCGCACCAGCCGCTCCGGCGCCAACTGGGGCAGCCCCACCACCTACCTGATCGCGACCGTGCTGATCGCGATCTGCATCGCCCCGGTGCTCTACATCATCGTGGGCGGGTTCCGGACGAACAGCCAGATCACCGTCGACCCGTCCGGCTGGCCCGACCCGTGGGTGCTCACCAACTACACCGACGTGCTGACCAGCGAGCTGTTCTGGCGCCAGTTCGGCAACTCGGTGATCTCCGCGGTTGCCACCACGATCGGGACGGTCGCGCTGGCCCTGATGGCGAGCTTCGTGATCGCCCGCTACGACTTCCGGGGTCGCCAGGGCATGTACGCCCTGTTCGCCGCGGGCCTGATGTTCCCGATGACGGTCGCGATCACGCCGCTGTACCTGCTGATCCGCTACATCGGCCTGACCGACAACCTGCTCGGGGTGATCCTGCCGCAGATCGCGTTCGCGCTGCCGGTGACCGTGATCATCCTGGTGCCGTTCCTGGCCGCCATCCCGAAGGAGCTGGAGGAGGCCGCCGCCATCGACGGCGCCAGCCGGCTCGGCTTCTTCTTCCGGATGGTGCTCCCGCTGTCGCTGCCCGGGGTGATCACCACGAGCATCCTGGCGTTCATCGGCGCGTGGAACAGCTACATGCTGCCGCTGTTCATCCTGAACAACTCCGACATGTACACCCTGCCGCTCGGCGTGCAGGCGTTCTCCTCGGAGCACTCCGTCGACACCGCGGCGGTGCTGGCGTTCACGTCCCTGTCGATGATTCCCGCGCTGCTCTTCTTCAGCATCTTCGAGCGGCGGATCGTCGGCGGCCTCACCGGGGCGGTGAAGGGATGAGTCCCGCACCCCGGGACGGTCTCTCGCCGGGCACTCCCCCACTCCGTACCTTTCCGCAAGAGCACACGAAGGAGCTGGACCCGGTGTCCCCAATCCACGAAGTCCCCGCCCTGCCGGAGGTCTCCGCGCGCGTGGCCGGCCTGGCCGCGCAGATGACGCTGGCGGAGAAGCTGGCCCAGCTCGTCGGCTACTGGCTCGACCAGGGCGGCAACGTCGTCGCGCCGATGCAGGGCGAGATGGCCGCCGGCCCGGGCGAGCTCGCCGAGGTCACCCGCGACGGCATCGGCCACTACACCCGGGTCTACGGCACCCGGCCGGTGGACGCCGCCGGACGCGCCGCCTGGCTGTGGGCCGAGCAGCGCCGGCTGCAGCGCGAGACCCGGCTCGGCATCCCGGCGCTCGTGCACGAGGAGTGCCTGACCGGCCTGGCCGCCTGGGGGGCGACCACGTTCCCCACCCCGCTCGCGTGGGGCGCGTCCTTCGACCCCGGGCTGGTCGAGCAGGTCGGCGCGGCGATCGGCGCCTCGATGAGCGCCCTCGGCGTGCACCAGGGCCTCGCGCCCGTGCTGGACGTGATCCGCGACCCGCGCTGGGGCCGGGTCGACGAGTGCATCGGCGAGGACCCCTACCTGGTCGGCACGGTCGGCACCGCGTACGTGCGCGGCCTGCAGTCCCGGGGCGTGCACGCCACGCTGAAGCACTTCCTCGGCTACTCGGGATCGGCCGCCGGACGCAACCACGCCCCCGTCCACGCCGGGCCCCGCGAGGTCGCCGACGTGTTCCTGCCCCCGTTCGAGATGGCGATCCTCGACGGCGGCGTGCGCTCGGTGATGAACTCCTACGCCGACATCGACGGCATCCCGGTCGCCGCGAGCGCCGACCTGCTCACCAGAGTGCTGAGGGAGCGGCTGGGCTTCACCGGCGTCGTGGTCTCGGACTACTTCGCCGTCGGCTTCCTGCAGGTGATGCACGCCGTCGCCGCCGACCGGGGCGAGGCCGCCGCGCTGGCGCTGGCGGCCGGCATCGACGTCGAACTGCCCAACGGCGACGCCTACCTCGCGCCGCTCGCGGAGCGGATCGCGGACGGGCGCTTCGACGAGGCGTACGTGGACCGTGCCCTGCTGCGCGTCCTCGCCCAGAAGGAGGAGCTCGGCCTGCTGGACACGGACGCGTACGCCGGCGAGCCGCCGGCCTCGATCGACCTCGATCCGCCGGCGCACCAGGCCCTGGCCCGGCGCCTCGCCGAGCGCTCGGTGGTGCTGCTCGCCAACGACGGGGTGCTCCCGCTCAACCAGGGCGCTCCCCCGCGCCGGGTCGCCGTGATCGGGCCCAACGCCGACCGGACCGAGGCGCTGCAGGGCTGCTACTCGTTCGCCAACCACGTGCTGCCCGGCTTCCCCGACCACCCGGTGGGGATCGCGATCCCGACGGTCGCCGAGGCCCTGGCCACGGCGTTCGCGGACGCCGGGTCGACGCCCGAGTTCGTCACTGCCGCCGGCTGCGCGGTGGAGGGCGAGGACACCAGCGGGATCCCCGCGGCCGTCGAGGCGGCCACCGGCGCCGACGTGGCGATCGTGGTCGTGGGCGACCAGGCCGGCCTGTTCGGCCGCGGCACCGTCGGCGAGGGCAACGATTCGGCGAGCCTGGTGCTGCCGGGCGTGCAGCGCGAGCTGGTGGAGGCGGTCGTCGCGACCGGCACGCCGGTGGTCCTGGTGCTCGTCACGGGCCGTCCGTACGCGGTCGGCTGGGCGCTGGACGGTCCGGGCCCGCGGCCGGCGGCGGTGCTGCAGGCCTTCTTCCCCGGCGAGGGCGGCGGTCTCGCGATCGCCGACGTGATCACGGGGGCGGTGAACCCGTCCGGCCGGCTGCCGGTCTCGCTCCCCCGCGCGGCCGGGGCGCAGCCGTACAGCTACAGCCAGCCGATCCTCGGCGGACCCTCCGAGGTCACCTCGACCGACCCGACGCCGGTGCGACCGTTCGGGTTCGGGCTGTCGTACACGTCCTTCGCCTACTCCGGGCTGTCGGTGGACGCCGAAGTGGTCGCCGGCGGACGCTTCGCCGCCGCGGTCACGGTGACCAACACCGGGGCCGTGGCCGGGGCGGACGTGGTCCAGCTGTACGGGCACGACGTGGTCGCGTCCGTGGTGCGGCCGGTGGTGCAACTGCTCGGCTACGCGCGCGTCGAGCTGGCTCCCGGCGAGTCGTGCCGGGTGCGGTTCGACGTGCCCACCACGCGGCTGGCGTTCGCGGGACGCAGTGGCACCCGGATCGTCGAACCGGGCAGGACCGAGGTCTGGGTGGGCTCGCACAGCACGGCGTCCGCGAGCGGAGCGCCGAGCGTCGACACCCACGGCGCCATCCCGGCCCGCGAACTCGCCCCGGCGGCGCTGCCCGGGACGGCCACCGGCCGGGCGGTGCTCGAGGTCACGGGCGAGGTGTACGAGGTGGGCCCGGCCGACCCGCGGCTGGTCACGGTGCAGGTCCAGCCCGGATGAGCCTGATCCGCAACCCGATCCTGCCGGGTTGCCACCCGGACCCGTCCGTCTGCCGGGTGGGCGCCGACTACTACCTGGTCACCTCGACGTTCGAGTACTTCCCGGGGCTGCCGGTGTTCCACAGCACCGACCTCGCGCACTGGGAGCCGGTCGGCCACGTGATCACCCGCGCCGGGCAGCTCGACTACTCGGGCATCGCCTCCTCGGGTGGGCTGTACGCCCCCACGATCCGGCACCACGACGGCCGGTTCTGGGTGGTCTGCACGCTGGTCGACCAGGCGGACGTGAGCCGCGGCGGCAACTTCCTGGTCACCGCCACCGATCCCGCCGGGCCGTGGTCGGACCCGGTCTGGCTGGACGCGGACGGCATCGAC
The DNA here is from genome assembly GCA_020438595.1 of Propionibacteriaceae bacterium. The sequence goes on from JAGQUI010000007.1 coordinate 11,498, forward strand.
CCGTCCCTGTTCTTCGACGACGACGGCCGCGCCTGGCTGCACGGCACCCGGCTCGCCCGGGAGCCGCAGTGGCCCGACCAGACCGAGGTGTGGGTGCGCGAGCTCGACCTGGCCACGCTCACCCCGGTCGGGCCCGAGACGGTGATCTGGCGCGGCGCGATGCTCGGCGTGGTGTGGGCCGAGGGGCCGCACCTGTACAAGGTCGACGGCACGTACTACCTGCTCGCCGCGGAGGGCGGCACGGAGTTCCACCACAGCGTGTGCGTGGCCCGCTCGGCCTCGGTGACCGGGCCGTACGAGTCGAACCGGTGCAACCCGGTGCTCACCCACCGCCACCTCGGCCGTGGCGCCGACGTCGTCGGAGTCGGGCACGCCGACCTCGTGCAGGCGGCGGACGGCAGCTGGTGGGCAGTTCTGTTGGGCATGCGTCCGTATGGCGGCTACCACTACGCGCTCGGACGTGAGACATTTCTGGTACCAGTGGTCTGGGAGGACTCCTGGCCGGTATTTGAGCCCGGGGTGGGCCGTGTGGCCGGCCAGGTGGAGGTCCCGTTCGCCTCCCCTCGCGAACGCGGATCCGGGCGGGGTGGGCCCCAGGGGCCCATCCCGCCGTCAGATGCCCGCTGGACCACGCTCCGCGGACCCGCAGCGGACTTCGCCTCCCCCACCGAGGACGGCTGGCTGCTGCGGCTCACCCCCGAGACGCTCGCCGAGCCCGGCACACCCGCCCTCCTGGGCGTGCGGCAGCAGCACCGCGACCTGGACGTGCGGGTCGGCCTGCGGGCGCCGCTGCGTCCGGGCGAGGAGGCCGGGCTGGTCGTGCGCCAGTCCGAGCAGGACCACGTGCGGCTCGCCGTCGTGGGCACACCGGACGGCACGGTGGTGCGCGCGATCCACCGCAGGGCGGGGGTCGAGGCGGTGCTCGGCGAGGTGGCGGCGAGCGGCGACACGTTCGAGCTGGGCCTGCGCGTCCGCGGTGTCGACTACGCGCTGCTCGTCGACGGCGAACTCCTCGCGGTCGCGGACGGCCGGACGCTGGACAGCGTCGCCACCGGCGGCTTCCTCGGGCTGTGGCTGGGCACCTACGGCACCACGAACGGCGGCCCGACCGGGACCACCGTCGAGGTCGGGCCGTTCGAGTACTGTCCGATTGACGTCACCGAGTAGGAGCCGCACCATGCCGCTGTCCGACCTGACCCTGGCCGAACTGACCGAGTTCCGTCCCGAGGTGAGCGAGCCCGCGGGCTTCGACGCCTTCTGGGCCGACACCCTCGCCGAGGCGCGCGGGGTGCCGCAGCGGCTGGAGCTGGCGTCCGTCGAGGGGCCGGTCACGCAGCTCCAGGTGGAGGACCTCACGTTCCGCGGCTTCGGCGGCGATCAGGTGCGGGCGTGGGTGATCCGTCCGCGTTCGGCCGGACGCCTGCCGGCGGTGGTGGAGTTCATCGGCTACAACGGCGGCCGCGGCCTGCCCGCGGAGCACCTCGGCTGGGCGTCGGCGGGCTTCGTGCACGTGGTGATGGACACCCGCGGCCAGGGCAGCGGCTGGGGTGCGGGCGGCGGCACGCCCGATCCGCACGGCAGCGGACCGGCGTTCGAGGGCTTCATGACCCGCGGCATCACCGATCCGCGCGACTACTTCTACCGGCGGGTGTTCACCGACGCCGTCCGGCTGGTCGAGGCGGTGCGGACGCTGGACTTCGTGGACGCGGACCGGGTCGCGGTCACCGGCGGCAGCCAGGGCGGCGGGATCACGCTCGCGGTGGCGGGGCTGCTGGGCGACGCGATCGTGGGGGCGATGCCGGACGTCCCGTTCCTGTGCCACTTCCGCCGGTCGGTGGAGCTGACGCCGGACCGTCCGTTCACCGAGGTGACGAAGTACCTGTCGGTGCACCGCGACGAGGTGGACGCGGTGTTCGACACGCTGTCCCACTTCGACGGCGCAGTGTTCGCCGGGCGGGCCGCCGCGCCCGCGCTGTTCTCGGTGGGCCTGATGGACACCATCGTGCTGCCGTCGTCGGTGTTCGCCGCCTACCACCGCTACGCCGCTGCCGACAGGGAGATCGCCGTGTACGAGTTCAACGGCCACGAGGGCGGCGGCATGTTCCACTGGCAGCGCCAGGTGGAGTGGCTGCGCGAGCGCCTGTGACTGGCGCCCGGCACACCGCCGGCCCCTGATCAGGACGTCTGCGACAGCCGCGGTCGAGGGCCCTGCCCGACGCGCGAGTCGGACACCGTCGATCCATCCTCGCTCATCAACCGCGTTCCGGCGGGTCGACCTTGCCTGTACTGCGCCCGTCGAAGTGCCGTCGCCAACGCTCGATCATAGTGCCGAATGCAGGATGTTCTGCGGGGTATTCCCGTGGCGGTGTTGTGTTCCGAGGCAGGGAATCGGCGAGGTCTTCTGCATTCCCGTACCTTGGTTCTGATGAGCCACCGCGCCGGAGCTTGGCCATCGTCTGGGAGGGAGCATTCGGATGGGTGCAGTGAGGCAGGCGCGGGTCCGGGAGGTTCGTGCGGACCTTGATCGTGCGCACAGGCTTCAGCTGGTCACGCACATCCGACGCTCGGCCCCCGACGCGCCGAGCGTTCGTGGCTTCATCGTGGGGATCGGACGCAAGTGGGTCGCGGTGGCCACTCTCAACGACCGGGACGAACCCGATGGCCACAGCCTGCTCCGCTTGCGTGATCTGCTGGCCGTCACGATCGATCCGGATCCTGACTGCCTTGAAGTCCGGGTCCTGAAGGCCCGCGGGGCTTGGCCACCCCGGGGGCTGCAGGTCAATCTCGACAACTTCACCGGCATCGCTGAAGCGATCTCGACCGCGCCAGTGATCAGCGTCGGTCGGGCGGACGGGACGTACCGGGTCGGCTCGGTCGTGCTGGCCGACGGGGACCAGGTCCTGCTGCGGCTGATCGGCCGACGAGGAGCCTGGCTACGCCGGATCCGCGTCATTCGCGCGGATGAGATCGTACGACTCAACATCGGCGGCAGGTTCGACGAGTCGAACTTGCTCGCCGCAAACTCCGCGCTGGCAGGACCGGTTTCCGGCGGATCGGACGGGCAGGTCTCCCCGGCTCGCGAGGACCCGCCTGAGCGCGGATCAGTCGGCGCCCGGTTGGCGTTCGCCCATGAGCACACCGAATTGGTCACCGTCATCCGCCGTATCCCGGGTGCTGACCGGCTGCAGGGCTTCGTGGTCGGTCTCGGAAGTGAATGGGCAGCGATCGAGGTTGTCGCTGATGACTTGGCGCTCGACGGGATCGCGCTGGTTCGGGTCGCTGACGTGAAGCGGGTGCGTTTCGACGCCGATCGTGGCGACGGTCCGCTCGTGATGCGCGCCCTTCGGGCTCGGGGCGAGTTCCCACCGCCCGTCTTTCCGGTCGGTCTGGACGATCTTGAGGCACCCCTGCGGGCAGCGGAGGACCAGATGATTGCCGTGCACAGGGAGTGGTTCAGCCCGGACCTGTGCTGGATCGGGGTCGTGAGGACGCTGGATCGTGACCGCCTCGGCCTGCTCCAGGTCGACCCTGGCGGAATCTGGAGTGTCCACCAACGCCTCTTCGACCGGGCCGCGATCACACGGGTGGATTTCGGCGGTGGCTACGAGCGCGCGCTCCAGCTCGGTGCGGGAGCGCCGCCGGACCAGCAGCCCTGGGACGCATCGTGATCATCAATCACGACGGGTTCCCGCCCAAGACGGCGCACGTCTGGCGGCGCCGCGCGAGCGCCCAAGGATCTGCCTGAACGTTGGCCGGTGATCGGCGTCACCCCATGTGAGGGGGGTCGAGAGGTCCGATGGTTCGGGACTCAGTTCAGTAGGCGGAGGCCCTGGAAGCCGCGAGTCACAACCAACGCACGATGCCGCGGAGATTTGCGGACTAATGCTGCTTGCAGAGTGCTAGCATGGGGTGCATGACGACCCTGTACATTCGTGAAGTCCCCGAGGCCGTCGCCGAGACGCTCAAGGAGCGTGCCGCCGCGCAGGGCAAGTCGTTGTCTTCCTACGTCGGCGCAGAGTTGGCCCGGATCGCCGCGCGGCCGACGAACGAGGAGATCGCCGCCCGGTTGCGGGCCAAGGACAGGTCGAAGGGCCCGAACACCGATGAGATTGTGGCCGCGGTCGAGGCCGGACGCCGGTGATCGTGGTCGATGCTTCCGCCATGGTCGAGGCGCTGGTGGGACGTGACGCCGACTCCGACCTGCTTGATGCCCTGACCGGCGACATCGACGCCCCGCACCTGCTGGATGTTGAGGTGCTGTCGGTTCTGCGGGGCCTCGTTCTGGGCGGAAGGCTCGACCCGGAGGAGGCCGTCCAGGCGCGAGAGGACCATTTCGCGTTCGTGATCACCCGGCATGAGATCGCGCCGCTGGCCGGCCGGATCTGGGAACTGCGCCACCAGTTCACCAGCTACGACGCCAGCTACCTCGCCCTCGCCGAGGCCCTCCAAGCACCCCTGGTCACCTGCGACGCCAAGCTCGCCACCAACGGCCACAACGCAGAGATCCACCTCATCCCACAATCACACTGATCTGGCCGCCCGTGGTGCGCTTGTCCAGGTGGAAGTGTTTGCGGAACGTCGGCAGCCATTCCTTGCCGTTCCACACGCGGCACGCGTCATGTCGCCCACTCCTGAGCCTGCGCGTCGCCCGCCTACACTCGAGGTCAGGCGATGGAGTTCGCCGCGGCCGCGATCCCGGCCGCAATGCACCCGCTGATGACTCCTGTGGTGAACACAGGGAGGTTGTCATGGAAAGGACCGAAGCGACCCTCGTCCCCGCCGCGGACGGAGTGCTGGTCGACCTGCGCTGCTCGGTGGCGCTGATCCGGAGGAACCAGGTTCTGCTGCTGCACCGTGCGGCACACCCCGACGTGGACAACGACGGCGACTGGGTGCTGCCCGGCGGCCACCCCGCCGACGGCGAGTCGATGCGGGCCTGCGCGGCGCGGGAGATCTTCGAGGAGACCGGCCTGCGCGTCGACGTCGGCCGCTGCCTGTTCGTGTACGAGATCGTGGGTCCCGGAGAGGTCGGACGCCGGGTCGAACTCGTCTTCGCCGCCACGGCCGAGAACCTCGACGAACTCGGCGCCCGGGAGTCGGACCGGCACCCGGAACTGGTGCACCTGGACGACCTGACCGCGCTCGACCTGCGGCCGCCGCTCGCCGGCCACCTGCGCGGGCTGAGGTTCCCGCAGCCGACGGGCGCGGCCTACCTGGGAAACCTGTGGCGTCCACGGCGGGACGCCGGCGGGCCCGTCCCGCTCACCTGAGACGATGGCCCGGTGAGGCTCAACGACGACTGGCCCAGGGACGCCCGGCTCGACCCGTTCCGGGACGCCGTGTGGGAACTGCGCCGCAACGGACGCGTGGCGGCCCACCTGGTCTGCCGGGTGGTCCCGGTGCGGCGGTTGTGGGCGAAGCGGGAGCAGCTCTGGTACCAGGTGGTGTGGCCGGACGGACGCCGCGAGCCCGCGCAACTGGACTCCGGGCCCGTCTGGAGCATCGTCGCCGACCTCGAACAGGGCCGCTTCGAGCTGCTCGACGTCGGCCAGCACGTCTTCGACGCCGTCCCCGTCCCGCCGGACCAGCGGGACACCCTCCGCGCGCGGCTCGGCCCGCCCGACTAGCCAGGCAGCCGGTTTGCAGCGGCTGGTGTCGGGTCATGGCGGCGCAACACCCGGACCGGGACATCGGCGGAGTGGGCGGACGCAGCCGGATTCGTCCATCCGCGAGCTGAACTGGCTATGGTGAAGGTCATCGACACGTAGCTCAACAGTGAGAGCACTGGGCTGCAGACCCGGAGGGAGCAGGGGCGGCACCTGCCGTGTCGGCGAGAAGGTCGACGGCGATGCAGAAGGGCGCCATGTTCGGGTATGCGTGGGGCCAGTTCCAGAAGGCGCTGACGTCATTCGGCGCCAGTCCGGATCCCGAGGTGCGGGCGCGGGCGGAGAAGCGAGCCAACTCCTGGGTGCAGGTGCTGAACGGCATGCTCAGCGGCCGGATCAGGATCGGTTCCCGGACTCCGGTCAAGGGCTTTCCCGACTGGCTGACACCGGAGATCGTCCGCGGCGGTTTCGCCACCGGTGCAGCCGCCGCCGGTGGCCCACCACACCCTGACGAGATCATCCTCGCCGAGCGCGTCGGCGTCCCCGTGAACCGTGCGAGCCTGTTCGCCTGGTTCCTCTCCGACGACGGCCTCGCCCAGCTCAACGAGTGGCTCGATTCCGGTCACTACCAGGTCTTCCTGCCTGAGCACGGCGCACTCCTTGTGGTTGCGCACCTCCTGCGCCGTGGCGACTCCGACGCCGCGGAAGACCTGCTCCGGACGCTCGAACCGTGGGCCGGCCGGATCAGGTTCTGGCCGTTCGAGGCCGTCGACTCCGAGGCCGTCGGCGTACATGTGGCGACAGTCCCGGAGGTCTCCCGGAGGCTCGCCCGGAAACGTCCGCAGCGGCAGGTCGAGGCCGAGCGCGAGGCGCTCACCATCTGGGCCCCGTTCACCGATCGGGTCGTCGCGCACTGGTGGCTCACCAGGACGGAAGCCGGCGGCCTCGACACCACCTTTCCGCCCGGGTGGGACGCCGGGGCGCGGGCGCTGCTCGAGGAGTACGAGCAGCTCGCCGCGCAGCACCGGCTGACGCACAAGCATGCGGACCCCAAGGGCAACCTCCAGCACCTCCTGGCCGGGTTCAGGGCCAGGCTCGCCGCTCCGCCCGGGACGCCGTCGATGGGAAAGGTCCGATGGGCCGTCGCCTGCATCGTCGAGAAGCGGGGAGAACCGGGTTCACCCACCCACACGGCTCTCCGTGAACGCCAGGCCAGCACCGCGGAGCGCCCCTCCCACGCTGCCCTGGCTCACGAGGTCGCAGCCGCACTCGATGCGACCGGCGTCACCGGTGCCGTACCGCGTCCCGAGCTGCTCGTGGACGGCTCGGAGGGGGCACGCCTGGAGTCGGTGCAGCGCGTGCTGCGCCAGGCGACGCAGGCTCCACTCCCCGACCTGCTGGGCCGCGGCATCGTCCACTCGGCCGAGACGCTCGCGGTGCTCGCGCCACAACTCACCGCCGACACCGTGGCGTCCCGCTATCCCGATCCCGTGGCGGGCGCCCTGGCGAAAGCGCTCTATGTCGCGTTCTCGAATCGCCGCAGCGTGCTCCTGCTCGACCTCGAGTCGCAGGTCCGCATCGACGCGATCCCGTGGTTCACCGCCCTTGAGCGGTGCGGCGCGAGGGACGACCGCGGAAGCCTGGCGCACGCCCAGGCCGCCGATCTGGCGACTCTCGCGCTCCGCCATTTCGCCGGCACGATGCTCCCCAACTCCCTGGTGCGCGAACTGGCGAGGTTGTACAAGCTCGCGGGCGAGGACGTGCCACTGACCTACGAACTGGCTGCGGACATCTTCATGGGTTCGTTCAGCCCCGTGTTCCAGCGGGCGGCCCAGGAGGCGGCGACGGTCGTCGGCGGGACCCTCTATGCCCGCTACTACGACATCGACTACGCGGCGATCTCGCGGATGGGTACGAGCGAGGCAGCCAGCTGGCCCGGCCTGCCACCCCGTACGACCGTTCCGGAGTTCGACCGACTCGCCCACGCCCGCGCCGGAGCGACCGACACCCGACGCAGCTGGAGTCCGGCCACCAACGGGAAGACCATCGAGCAGGCCCAGATCCTGACCACGCAGAACCTCGCAGTCCTCCTCAGGCGTGGGGTCGATCTCGATCCCGCCGAGCAGGCGCGAGCTGCCTGGAACGCCACCTGGGCACACCTGGCCAAGGCGGCCAACGGTCACCGGCTGCGCCACCGCAAGAACGCTGCCTTCGCCTGGCGCCAGACGGTCTTCTACCTCAGCCAGGGGTCATCCCACACCGTTGCCCAGTTCATCGAGAACGCGCAGCCGAACGCCTCCGGCCCCGGCGAAGTGGCAGAGCAGGCCGCACTGATGCTCCGGGGGCTTGCGGAGGCCCAGCGGGGCGGCCCGCCCACCGGGGGCCCGTTCCTCGGCTGGGTCACGCGGGACGCCGAGTAGCCGACTGGCTCGCCGAACGGCCGTCCGCCCAGTCCACCGGGCGCCCATCACCTGGTCCACGCGGTCGAGGACCGGAACGCGAGCGGGATCAGGGGCGTTCGGCCGGCGGTTCGCGGAACTTGGGGAACCACTCGACCCCCGTCCACAACTGGAGCATGCCCGGTCTGGCCGGCGACGGGTAGAAGCCGGGCGCGTCGAGCCCGCGCTCGGGTTCGGCCTTGACCCGACCCGACCAGGTCAGCACCCAGATGCCCCGGAAGCTCCACTTCATGCTGCTCCGACCACCGGCCCACACCTGGGCCGTGGGCCGGGTGACGTACCCGGCGTCCAGTTCCGCGTACAGGCGGCGCGTCGCCCACCAGCCGAGGATGATGATCGAGCCGACGGCCCCGACCCCGAGCGCCGGGAACGGCACGAATCCGCGCAGGAGAGGGATCGCGGCGAACACCGCGACCGGCACGACGTACTGCGCGATGTTCCTCACGTTGCCCGGGACTCCTGGCAGCGGGATCGGCGGCTGCTCGGGGGGCGGCCGGAACTGCCCGGCAGCCAGGCCGGCGGCGTAGCCGGGCAGGTTCCGCGGCATCATCGGCCCCTCTGCCAGGTCCGAGGGAGCACCCAACGGATCGTGGTGGTCCACCAGCACCCAGCCGACGGACTTCCGGCCAGCCCCCATCACCACGTACATCGTGTCCAACTCTCTCGCGCTCGGCGGCCCGGCCGGGTGGCCGCTGATGGTCGTCGCCGTCGATTCTCGGGCATTCCGGGGGGACCCGGTGGGACGCGCGACGGGAGCGAACCGCCAGCACGTCTTCGACGCCGTCCCCGTCCCGCCGGACCAGCGGGACACCCTCCGCGCGCGGCTCGGCTCGCCCGACTAGCCAGGCAGCCGGGTTGCAGCGGCTAGTGTCGGGGTCATGGTGACGCAACACCCGGACCGGGGCATCGGCGGCCGCGCGCTCCTCGGCCTGCTGGCGGCGGGTTTCACGTTCTTCGGGGCGTTCATCTTCACCATGGAGTACCCCGAGCCGCGCCCGGAGGGTGGCCTGGTCACCCTCCTGGCCCTCCCGGGCCTCGGACTGCTCGGCCTGATCGGCGCCGGGGTGGGCCGCGCGCTCGGACGGTGGGTTCTGGCCGGCTATGGAGTCATCCTGATCGGCGGAGCCGCTGATCTGCTCATCTCGTCGTACACCCGCGCCCCGGGGCCCGGCCGGTCGGTCGTGGTGATCTACGCCACGACGATCCTGCTCGGGTGCCTGGCGCTGGCACTGGCGATCAGGTCTTTCCTCGCACGTCGCCACGAGCTGGCGGAGTCCCGGCCGACTCGACCGTCCGAGGCCCCGCCGCTCTCCGGCACTCAGTAGCGTCCGGCGACCGCCCGGTAGGCCTCCAGGATCTCCGGGTGCGGGTCGGACGGTGGTGCGGCCACCAGTTCGACGGGCCAGGTGGGACGGGTGCCGGTGAGCACCCAGGCGGCCTGGCGGGCGGCGCCGTCGGCGACGTACTCGCCGGGACTGGGCACCTGGACGGGCACGTCGAACACCTGGCCGGCGATCACCTGCACGGCCGGGTTGGCCGCGGCGCCGCCGATCAGCAGGATCCGCTTCGCCTCCACCCCGAGCTGCTGCACCGCGTTGACGCCGGCGGCGAGCCCGCAGAGCATGCCCTCCACGGCGGCGCGGGCGAGGTTCGGCCGGCTGGTCGAGTTCAGGGTGAGCCCGGCCAGGGTCGCGGTCGCCTCCGGCAGGTTGGGGGTGCGCTCGCCCTCGAAGTAAGGCACCAGCACCGCTCCCCCGGCCCCCGGGGACGCCTCGAGTGCGAGCCGGGCGAACTCGTCGTGGTCGACGCCGAGCAGACCGGCGACCGCATCGAGCACCCGGGCGGCGTTCAGCGTGCAGACCAGCGGCAGGAAGCCGCCCGTGGCGTCCGCGAAACCGGCCACGGTGCCGGTCGGCTCCCCGACCGCGGCGTCGGTCGCGGCGAACACCGTGCCGGATGTGCCGAGCGAGACCGCCACGTCACCGGGACGGGCGTCCAGCCCGAGCGCGGCGGCGGCGTTGTCCCCCGCACCGGCCCCGACCACGAAACCGGGCCCGGGCACCGACTCGGCCTCGCCGAGCACCCGGGGCAGGACGGCGTCGTGGCCGAGCGCGCGGACGAGCAGGTCGCGGTCGTACTCGCCGGTGGCGGGTGAGAAGTAGGCCGTGCCGGAGGCGTCCGAGCGGTCGGTGACCAGCTCGTCCAGCACAGGGCCGAGCTCGGACTCGCCGGCCGGCCCGTAGCCGCGCAGCCGCCAGGTCAGCCAGTCGTGCGGCAGGCACACCGCCGCCACCTTCGCGGCGTTATCGGGCTCGGCGTCGCGCAGCCAGCGCAGCTTGGTCGCGGTGAACGAGGCCACCGGCACCACGCCGGTGCGCGCCACGTACTCCGCGGCGCCCACCTCGGCCACGAGGTCCGCCGCCGCCGCGGCCGACCGGGTGTCGTTCCACAACAGGGCTGGACGAATCACCCGGCCGGCCGCGTCCAGGACGACCATGCCGTGCTGCTGGCCGGCGATGCTGACGGCTCCCGCACCATCCAGCCCGCTGGCCCCGGCGATGGCCTCCTGCAACGCCGTCCACCAGTGCGCCGGGTCGACCTCCGTCCCTGCAGGGTGGGACGAACGGCCGGACGCCAGCAGGGCACCGGTGTCGGCATCCCGGACGACGACCTTGCAGCTCTGGGTCGAGGAGTCGACCCCGATCACACGAGCCATGAATCAGCCTCTCTCCCCGAGTTGTCAGAATCTGGTGCGGCTATAGGCGCAGGAGATTCTGACAACTCGGCAGTGGGGGACGGGGGGTCAGCGGGCGCCGAGGAGGTGCTCGGTGGCCAGCTGCTGGAGCCGGACGAAGCCGAAGCCCTTGCCGTTGTAGTACGCGGCGGCGTCGAAGTCCTCCCAGGCGGAGGCGTCGGCCAGCAGCTCGGCGTAGCCCTCACCCTCGGCCAGCGTCGGCACGGCCAGCTCGGGCACCTTGCAGTCGGCCAGCACCTGCTGCACCTCCGGATCGGCCCGGAACGCCGCCGCCCGCTCCTTCAGCAGCAGGTAGGTCTTCATGTTCGCCTGCACCGAGTCCCAGACGCCGGTCTCGTCCTCGGTCCGCGAGGGCTTGTAGTCGAAGTGCCGCATGCCGGTGTAGGCCTGGCCGCCGTCCGGGCCGCCGTTCTCCAGCAGGTCGACCAGCGCGAACGCGTTGTGCAGGTCGCCGTGGCCGAAGACCAGGTCCTGGTCGTACTTGATGCCGCGCTGCCCGTTCAGGTCGATGTGGAACAGCTTGCCGTGGTACAGCGCCTGCGAGATCGCGGTGGCGAAGTTCAGCCCGGCCATCTGCTCGTGCCCCACCTCGGGGTTCAGGCCGACCATCTCCGGGCGCTCCAGCGACTCGATGAACGCCAGCGCATGCCCGACCGTCGGCAGCAGGATGTCGCCGCGGGGCTCGTTCGGCTTCGGCTCGATCGCGAACCGGATGTCATAGCCGGAGTCGACGACGTACTGGCCGAGCATGTTCACGGCCTCGCGGTAGCGCTCCAGCGCCGAACGGATGTCCTTGGCCGCGTCGTACTCCGCGCCCTCGCGTCCACCCCACATCACGAACACCTTCGCACCCAGCTCCGCGGCCAGGTCGAGGTTGCGCAGCACCTTGCGCAGCGCGAACCGGCGCACGGCGCGGTCGTTGGAGGTGAACCCGCCGTCCTTGAACACCGGCTGGGAGAACAGGTTGGTGGTGATCATCGGCACCTTCAAGCCGGTCGCGGCCAGTGCGCCCTTCAACCGCTCGATCTGGTGGCGCCGCTCGTCCTCGGTCGATCCGAACGCGAACAGGTCGTCGTCATGGAACGTCAGGCCGTAGGCGCCGTAGGAGGCGAGCTTCTCCACCACGTGCACCACGTCCAGCGGGGCACGGGTCGGACCGCCGAACGGGTCCTGGCCGTTGTAGCCGACCGTCCACAGGCCGAAGGTGAACTGGTCCGAAGGCGAAGGAGTGAGGGTCACGGGTGGTGTCCATTCTCTCGACGGTGAGTATTCGTTGTGGTACACAACATATCTCATCCGTCCGGTAGTCTGCCAGCGGATCAGGGAAGTGGGGAGGCCGGGCGTGCCCAAGGGAACCACCGAGGACGTGAGGCAGCAGAACCTCGCGGCCGTACTGGGCCTCCTCTACCGCGGCGGGCCCGCGTCCCGCTCCTCGCTGGGCCGGCGCACCGGACGCAACCGGTCCACGATCGGCAGCCTGGTCGGCGACCTCGTCGACCTCGGCCTGGTCAGCGAGAGCGACCCGGACCTGGTCGGCCAGGTGGGCCGTCCCAGCCCGGTGGTGTCGATCCGTCCCGAGGTGACCGCGATCGCGGTGAACCCCGAGATCGACGCGCTCACGATCGGGCTGGTGGGCCTCGACGGCACCGTGCGCAGCACGATCCGCCACGAGTACGACCGGATCCCCACCGCAGCGCAGGTCCTCGACGTGTGCGCCACGGTGATCGCCGGCATGGGGGCCGACCGGGACGGACTGCTGGTCGCGGGCGTGGGGGTCGCGGTGCCCGGCCAGGTGCGCACCGGCGACGGCGTCGTCCGCAACGCCCCCCACCTGGACTGGCACGACCAGCCCTTCGGCCAACCCCTCGCCGAGGCGACCGGCCACCGGGTGCTGGTGGCCAACGACGCCGCGCTCGGCGCGCTGGCCGAGCACGAGTTCGGCGCCGGACGCGACCACGACCACCTGGTCTACGTCAACGGCGGCGCCTCCGGCATCGGCGGCGGCGTGATCACCGGCGGGACGCTGCTCGGCGGCGGCGCCGGCTACGCGGGCGAGCTGGGCCACGTGCGGGTCTCCGGCTCGAACGCCCTCGACTCGGCCGGCTTCGCAGGGACGCTGGAGGCGGAGGTCACCCGGGCGGAACTGCTCGCCGCCCTCGGCCTGCCCCGCGCCGACCCCGCACAGTTCGAGGCCGCGCTGCTCGCCGACCGGTCGGACGCCGTCGCGGCGATCGTCGAGCGGCAGCTCGGCCACCTGGGCACCGCCCTGGCCACCGCGATCAACCTGTTCAACCCGGAGGTGATCGCGCTCGGCGGCTTCCTCGCCGCGCTGCAGGCCTACCACCCCACACGCCTCGACGAGCTGGTCGCCGGCGCGGCGCTGGCGCCCTCCCTGGAGGGCGTCCGGATCACCCCGGCCGAACTGGGCCCGAACCTGCTCATGGTCGGGGCGGCCGGGCTGGCGTTCCGTCCCCTGCTGGACGACCCCGCCTCGATCAGCGGCTGACCGGGCCGCTCCAGTCCCAAAGCGGCAGCACCGCGCCGCGCGGCACGGAGTGGGGCGAATCGGGGTGCTCCGCCATTCGTCGTGTGGACCACGCGAAGTAGTCG
>JAGQUI010000799.1 GCA_020438595.1 Propionibacteriaceae bacterium
TGGCCCCCGTGCACGATCACCCCGGCCGCCCCGATCTCCGCGGCGGCGGTGAGCTGCTTCTGCAGGTGCTGGCGGCTCGGGATCCGGATCCGGTTGTTCGTCGAGGCCACGTTCAGCACGTACGGCGCGTGCACGTACAGCGCGACGCCCGCGTCCTCCGCGTCCCGGCGCAGCGCCCCCGCGCCACCCGGATAGGCGACTTTCGGGCCCTTCCACGCCTGGGGGTCGCCCAGGAAGAACTGGCTCAGCCCCGCCTCGCGCGCCCGCGCCTCGGCGATCGGGTCCTCGGAGTCGACGTGCCCGCCCATCATCACCATGGCGGCAGTGTAGGCGGGCCGCCCGACACGTCAGCGAGGGCCACCGTTCCTCGTCGGACGCCACCGCTCGTGCCCAGGGCCTGCGTCCGGATAAGGGCGCTCGGCATGAAGGGAGGCCGTCGGCGACGAGAGGCGGCGCTCGGTGTCTAGCCCTGGTCCTCGGTGCCGGCGGACGCGGACAGCTCCCGCAGCGCGGCGATCGCCTCGTCCGCCCGGTTGCTGGGCACGAGCAGGTGGTCGTGGTGGAAGCCGGCCAGCACGTTGCACGGGATCGCCCATTCGGCGAGCGCCTGCGACACGGCCGCGGTCAGTCCGACCGCCTCCAGCGAGGAGTGCACGGTGAGCGTGATCCACGCGAAGGTGCCCGAGTGACCGAGCCGGAACGCGTCCGCCTCGTGCCGCTCCAGCACGAGGGTGGTGCCCTCGTCCTCCTCCACCGTCGCGAGCGCCGGCAGCG
>JAGQUI010000800.1 GCA_020438595.1 Propionibacteriaceae bacterium
CTGGCCAACTCCCATCCGGTTCGGGACGCGGATCTCGCGCCCGTCCGTGCCGATCCCGGCCCGGTCTACGCCAATCGCGGCCTCTCCGGGATCGACGGCACGATCGCGACGGCCACCGGCGTCGCCCTGGCCACGAACACCCCGACGACCCTGCTCTGCGGCGACCTCGCCTTCGCCCACGACGCGGGCTCGCTGGCGATCGGGCCGACCGAGCCGCGCCCGTCGTTGCGGATCGTGGTGGCCGATGACCGCGGCGGCAGCATCTTCGCCGCCCTGGAGTACGGCCAGGAGCGGTTCGGGTCGGCGTTCGAGAGGGTGTTCGCCACGCCTACGGGACTCGATCTCGTGGCCGTGGCCGCGGCGTACGGGGTGCCGGCGCGACGGCTGCGGACCGCCGAGGAGGTGGCCGGCGCGCTCGCCGAGCCGGCCGGTGGCATCGAGGTGCTGGTGGTCGACGTCGACCGGGCCGGACGGGCTGAGTTGTCCCGCTCACTGGCCGCCGACTGAATCGTCAAATCAGTGTTTGACCATATGTAAGGACATTTTGTTGACTTCTGGTGCTGGCAGGGATTGAATAGAGGCACCGACTGGACAGCGGCACCTCGTGCCTCGACGAAGAGGTCTCTCAATGACTGACACCAACACCCCGCTCGGCCTGATGACCCAGCGCGGCCCGACCGTGCTGTGGAACGACTCGGCCACCTACTCCGAGCTCTCGACCGCCATCTCTTGGGGCGCCGTCGGAGCCACCTGCAACCCGGTGATCG
>JAGQUI010000801.1 GCA_020438595.1 Propionibacteriaceae bacterium
GTACCAGGCCAGAGCCACCGCGATCGCTCCGGCCAGCGCCGCCCCCGCCACGGTGAACAGGGCCCGCTCCGTCGCGAGTGCGCCCGGGCTGGCCGAGCCGAGCAGGACCACGCTCGGGGTGAGGAACACCACCTGCTTGGGATAGTCGGCCAGCATGATGTAGGCGAGCGCGAGCACCAGGCACGCCGCGACCGCCGCCCCGACCGCCCACAGCGGCAGCACCGCGGCCAGCACCACCGCCAGGACCACCCCGCCGATGGTGCCGAGCACCCGCTGCCAGGACCGCTGCAGGGTCTGGTCGTCGAACGGGCGCAGCACCACCGTGAGGGTGAGGGCGATCCAGTACCCGTGCGGCCAGTCCAGCAGCCCGACGGCGTACACCGTGAGGCCCACCGCAGCCCCCATCGCGATCGCGTGCCGCCAGGCCCGCGCCGGTTCGACCCCGTCCTCCTCGCTCCGCTCCGGACTGCCGATCCGGGTGCCGATCAGGACCATCACCGCACTGCCGAGGAGCATCCACCCGGTGATGATCTCGGGACGGAAGTCGCCGGGCACCGAGACGAGGACGGCGGCGATGCTCGGCACCGCGGCCATCAGGCCGTCCGAGCGCATGCTCGCCGGGGCGACCAGCAGGCAGCACAGGGCCACGAAGCACGCGGCAGCGAACGGCTGCCCGCGCAGCGCGACCGCCACCGCGCCGGTCATCGCCGCGGGGACGGCCACAGCCATCGCGTGGTGGGGACGCAGCGTCAGGGCGGGCCGCG
>JAGQUI010000802.1 GCA_020438595.1 Propionibacteriaceae bacterium
AGCGTAGTGGAGCCGCTCGACCTCGGCGGGGGTGAAGTCGTCGAGCTCGTTGTGAGGGCGCTCGGTGTTGAACCACTCGACCCATTCGGCGGTGGCGAGCTCGACCTGGTCGACGTCGCGCCAGGGGCCCTGGCGACGGATCAGCTCGGTCTTGAACGAGCCGACCGTGGTCTCGGCCATCGCGTTGTCCAGGGCGTCCCCGACCGACCCGACGGAGGGGTCGATGCCTTCCTCGACGAGGCGGCTGGTCAGCGCCACGGATGTGTATTGACTGCCGGCGTCGCTGTGGCTGATCAGCCCGGTGAGGTCGGTGACTCCTTCGCGGGCGCGGGTGAACAGGGCGTGCTCGAGGGCGTCGAGAACGAGGTCGGTGGTCATCGACCGCGCTGCCCGCCAGCCCACGATCCGCCGAGAGAACACGTCGACGACGAACGCGACGTAGACCATCCCGGTCCAGGTCGGCACGTAACTGAAGTCGGCCACCCAGAGGCGATTCGGCGCCGGGGCCCAGAAGTTCCGGTCCACCAGGTCCGGCCGCCGGTCATGGCCGGGGTCGGCGACGGTGGTCTTGTGCTTGGAGCCGTAGCGGGCTCCTTCCCAGCCCTGCTCGCGCATGATCCGCTCCACCGTGCACCGGGCGACGTTGTGGCCCTTGCCGCGGAGCCGCAGCCAGAGCTTGCGGGCGCCGAGGGTCTGCACGAACTTCCCGGTCTTCTTGTCCTCACGCATGCCGCGGATGACCTCGACCAGCGCCGCG
>JAGQUI010000803.1 GCA_020438595.1 Propionibacteriaceae bacterium
GTGCAGCCTGCGAAGGACGGCCTGCCGGTCGAAGACCTCGCCCAGCTCCAGTGTCGGCCGACGCGTCGTGGCGCGGGTCCCCGGGGTGGTGACGACCAGGTCGCTCGCGTCCAGGTCGCCGGGGTCGGCGTCCGGCACGATGACGTAGCGGGTGCCGGCCGGCAGAACCGACTCCAGGTTGGCCCGCACGAGGCGTGCTGTCGCAGGCCCCCGCCCCGACACGATCGTGACGACCAGGTCGCGGCTGCCCTTGGCCGCATGCTCGGCCAGGAACACCTGGAAGTAGGTGGTGAGCAGGGAGAGCTCGCCGGCCTCGACGGCCAGCCCGGTCTCGCGCTCGATCACGTCCCCGGCGATCGTCGCCATCTGCGAAGCCGCGGGGTACTCGTCCCGGAGGCGTCCGCCCTGCGTGTCGGGTGCGAGGCGCAGCCCGAATCGCATCCGGTTGAGCAGGAAGGTGAGGTGCTGGCTGAACTCGTGGTTGAGTTCGGACGGCGCCAGGCGCACGTCCATCTCGTCGGTGATGCGCTGCAGGATACGGGCCACGAGCTCGTCCGCGGCCGCCGCTGTCGGCCAGGCCCCGGTGGGTCCGTCATCCACGGCCATCCGCATGCCGGCAGCGGAGAGAGCCAGGAACAGCACCTCGGGGTCCGGGAGCCGCTCGCCGAGCAGGGGTTCGAGGCGGGCGGCCAGGGCACGGGCCAGGTCGTGGGCGGGTGTGTCGAGCAGGTCGTGGTAGGTGGCGGGCA
>JAGQUI010000804.1 GCA_020438595.1 Propionibacteriaceae bacterium
GACGCCGGGGAGGTTTGAAGCACCCCGGGTCTGGTGACTGCTCCTGTCCTTGAGAGGATTGGAGCATGCCGTCAGTACCGAAGGGCCAGAGGCACCCCGTCGAGCTGCGTGAGCGAGCGACGCGGATGGTGTTCGAGCATCAGGACGAGTATCCGTCGCAGTGGAAGGCGATCTGCTCGATCGCCGAGAAGCTTGACGTGAACCGCGAGACCCTGCGTGTGTGGGTCCGCCGGGCCGAGACCGACGCCGGGCAACGGCCGGGGTTGACGACCGATGAGCGCGTCAAGCTGCGCGAGCTCGAGCGTGAGAACAAGGAGCTGCGCCGGGCGAACGAGATCTTGAAGGCGGCGTCGGCTTTCTTCGCGAGGGAGCTCGACCCTCGACTGCCGAAGTAGTCGCGTTCATCGACGACCACCGTGAGAGGTTCGGGGTCGAGCCGATCTGCCGGGTGCTCAGCGAGCACGGCGCCAAGATCGCCCCGAACAGCTACTACGCCCACAAGAAGCGTCCTGCGTCGAAGCGGGCGTTGCGCGACGCAGAGCTGCGTGTCGAGATCCGGCGGGTCTACGACGCGAACATGTTCGTGTACGGGGCCGCCAAGATCTGGGCCCAGCTCAACGCCGAGGGCATCCGCGTCGCTCGTTGCACCGTCGAACGGTTGATGCGCGACATGGGTTTGGTGGGCAACCGCCGTGGCAAGACCTGGACGGTCACCACCGACTCGAACCACGAC
>JAGQUI010000805.1 GCA_020438595.1 Propionibacteriaceae bacterium
GCTTGTGCCGCCGCCCCCGATCGAACGTTGGCGGACGACCTCCGGTCCATCCTGCAAACCGGGCCGAGCGAGAAGACCACCGTGCGCGTGGTCTTCCTGCGGTCAGCCGCGTGGCGCGGCGATCCGTCGGATTGACCGGTCGCCGGTGGCGGGTCTGATTCGGGCCGCCGAACTACACTGCCCGACGTGCATGCGCCCTGCTCGCTCCTGGTCCTCGATCTCGACGGCACGCTCCTCGACGCGCGCGGCCGCGTGTCGTCGCGCAACGTGGCGGCCGTGGCGGCCGCCGAGGCGGCGGGCGTCCCGGTCGTCGTGGCCAGCGGGCGCTCGTGGCACGAGTCCCGCGCGGCACTCGGACAGCTCGGCTACCGACGACCGATGGTTGCGGCCGGCGGATCGGTGCTCAGCGACGGCGCGACCGGTCGTTCGCTGGTCCGGTTCGGCATGTCCATGTCCCTCGTGCACGACGTCGTCGGATCGCTGTTGCGGCACCGGCATCCGGTCCTTCTCCTCAAGGACGCGCCCTCGGAGCGCGACCACTACATCGTGGTCGGCGACCTGCCGCTCGATCCCGCGTCGGAGTGGTGGTTCAAGACCTTCGGCGTTCGGTACCAGCGTGTGACGAACGTGCTCGACGATCCCCATCCCGAGGACACCGTCCGCGTTGGCGTCGTCGCGACCGGATCGATGCTCTCCGCGATCGCCGAAGAGGTTCGAGG
>JAGQUI010000806.1 GCA_020438595.1 Propionibacteriaceae bacterium
GCGGGCCACCAGCCCGACCCAGCGGCGGCCCTGCGTCGGGGTGCTCGCGTCCCCCTCGGGGTCGCGCTCCTTCAGGCCGGGGATGTGTCCGTCGGTGACGTGCCGCCCCGCGACCGACAACAGCGCGGGCAGCAGCGTGAGAGCGATCAGCACGGCGATGGCCACCGTGGCGGCGGCCGCGATGCCCATCTCGGTGAGGAAGCGGATGTTGACCACCGACAGGCCGACCAGCGCGATGATCACGGTGAGGCCGGCGAACACCACGGCCGAGCCGGCGGTGCCGGCCGCGATGCCGGCGGCCTCCTCGTGCTCCCGACCCCGCATCACCTCGTGCTTGAACCTGGCCATGATGAACAGCGCGTAGTCGATGCCGACCGCGAGGCCGAGCATGCTGGCCAACGCAGGTGTCGTGGAGGACAGCTCGACGAAGCCGGTCAGGGTGGTGATGCCGAGCAGCCCGATCGCGACGCCGATGACCGCGGTGAGCAGCGGCATCCCGGCGGCGACGAGTGATCCGAGCGTCACCGCGAGGACGACGAGCGCGATGATGATGCCGATGGCCTCGCCGCTGCCCGGGCCCGGCGTCTCCTGGAGGGCGTCGCCGCCGACGTACGCCGTGAAGCCGTCGTCGCGCAGGGTCGTGGCCGCCTCGGTGAGGGCGTCCTTGTCGGTCGTCGACAGCTCACCGGCCTGGCGGTCGTAGG
>JAGQUI010000807.1 GCA_020438595.1 Propionibacteriaceae bacterium
GTTGATACGGGTCGTGCGCGACCGAGGCTGGCGGTCCGCGGGCCTCACCTCCTCCGAATGGCCATGGCTCTTGGGCGCGATCTTCTTCGGCGGCGTCATTGGCCCGGTGGCCTTGATGTACGGCCTGAGTTCCACCAGCGGCTCGGTCGCCTCCTTGATGTTGAACCTCGAGGCCGTGCTCACCGCGCTAATTGCGTGGGTGGTGTTCAGGGAGAACGCTGACCGCCGCATCGTTCTTGGAATGCTCGCGATCGTCGCCGGCGGGGTGGTTCTTGCGTGGCCTCGCGGCGATACTGGGCCCACCGAATGGGCCGGGACGCTTTTCGTGGCTGGAGCCTGCCTGTGCTGGGCCATCGACAACAATCTGACTCGCAAGGTGTCAGCCTCGGATGCGCTGTTCGTCGCTGGCGTCAAAGGTTCGATCGCCGGCCTGGTCAATAGCGTCCTTGCGTTTTCGCTGGGCGCCTCCCTTCCGGAGTTGGGCTTGGCGATTGAAACCATGACGGTCGGGCTGCTGGGCTACGGCTTGAGCCTGGTGCTCTTCGTGCTGGCCTTGCGCGGCCTCGGCACTGCGCGAACCGGCGCCTACTTCTCAACTGCGCCCTTCGTCGGCGCCGCGGTGGCTCTGCTCTTACTCGGCGAGCAGACAAATTCTACGTTCTGGCTTGCGGCTGCGCTGATGGGCTGGGGCGTGTGG
>JAGQUI010000808.1 GCA_020438595.1 Propionibacteriaceae bacterium
TGCTGGTCAACAACTTCGCCGCCGGGATCTGGGGCATGATCCTGGCCATCCTCGGCTTCTTCGTCATGAGCCCGGTCGTGAAGTGGATCGCCAGCCAGCTCGAGCACATGATCGACTTCCTGGTCAGCAACAACATCCTGCCGCTGACGTCGATCATCATCGAGCCCGCGAAGGTCCTCTTCCTCAACAACGCCCTCAACCACGGCGTCCTGACCCCGCTCGGCACGAACGAGGCCAAGGAGTCCGGCAAGTCGATCCTCTTCCTCCTCGAGGCCAACCCGGCCGCCGGCCTGGGCCTGCTGCTCGCCTACATGTTCTTCGGCAAGGGCATGGCCAAGGCCTCGGCCTCCGGCGCCGCGATCATCCACTTCTTCGGTGGCATCCACGAGATCTACTTCCCCTACGTGCTCGCCAAGCCGAAGCTCATCCTCGCGATGATGGCCGGTGGCGCGACCCAGATCGCGACCAACCTCGCCTTCGGCTCCGGCCTGCGCGCCCCGGCTGCACCCGGCTCGATCATCGCGGTCTACTCCCAGACCCCGCCTGGCAGCTTCCTCGGTGTCACCGCCTCGGTGATCCTCGGTGCGGCGGCCAGCTTCATCGTCGCGGCCGTCCTGCTGCGCCTCGAGAAGGGCGACGACGACGAGGGCGACCTCACCGCCGCCACCGCTTCCATGGAGGCCATGAAGGGCAAGAA
>JAGQUI010000080.1 GCA_020438595.1 Propionibacteriaceae bacterium
AGTAGTGCGTTGCGCCGGATGGCCGAACACCCCGGATTCGTGTGATGGAATTTGACGCGTGGAGCTTGACGAGGAGTCGAAGGACCTTTGGCGCGCAGTGGTGGCTGCAGCCCAGAGGGCCGTGGCCCAGTGCCCAGGCAACGTGGCCGAGATCGCCGTGCGTGACGAGGATCTCAGTATGGAGATCCGGCCACGGCGGGGGGACGCTGCCGGGATTGAGATCGGCTTCAACGGCATCGACGAGGTCTATCTCCGGATCGGGCTGACCGACGCCTGGCTCTGGCAGGTCGACTCCAAACCGTTGACCGAGACCGTCCACAACATTGTTGCCGCCGTGATGGCCGGAAGCATCGAGGAGGCTGGCAGCTTCACCGCTTCGGCCCGCCTGCAGACGCCGGACGGAGAAGTCCGTCTGGGAAGCCAACAGCTCCTGCCCATCCCGTGGGCATGGCGCCGCCGCCGCACCTACGCCCCCTATTCGTGATACCCAGCGAAGTCGAGCACCTCCTCGGCTGTGGCAGACCGTGTCAGTTCGGCCCCTGGCTGGGTGTGATTCGGGTGCCGCACTCTCGGAGTACCTGGTCGATCTTGGCCAGTTCGCGAGGCCGCCAGGCGGGCACGTACCACTCCCCGGGCGGTGTGACCGACTCCAGATTCAGGCCCCAGAACAGCTTGTCGTAGCACCGGTTGGCCAGTCGCCCGGAGAACCCCAGCGGCACGCCCAGCGACTTCGTGATGTCGTCCAGTGCGTTCCACGCGGTGATCACCGCAGCGATCTCCTCGCGTGACATCCGGTAGCCCACCACGGCCCGGGCACGGTCCACATCCACCGAGCCGGCCGGTTCCTCATCGATCGGGATGCCGTTCTGCCCCAGGTCCGCGACCAGCGCGGCCTGGTCGACATACAAAGGGTGGTCGTCGCCGTGGCGGTAGGCGGGATCCTCCTCGGCGGGAGGATCGGCGTAGAGCACGGCGTACCAGTAGTCACGGCCACGCAACCGCAAGCTCACCAGGCCCGCCACCAGAGCGGCCGGCTGGACCGATTCGCTCGACATGTCTCTCCTCTCAGCCGCTTGACTCCGGTCACCAGGAGCATCCCGGACGCGTGCGACGACTTAGCGCTTGGCGTGGGTCTGGGCGTCGAACTTGGCGCGCTTCCGGGTCCGGTGGGCACGGGATAGACGCCGTCGCGCCCATCTATCGGTGTCTGCTGCTTCTCGAAACAGGTTCGTTGCTTCCTTGCGCTCGCCGCGGTTCCACCGGATCACCGCGGCGTTGAAGAGGGCGTGCCGATCTCCAGTTGCCTCCACGCTGCGCGCAAACAACTCCAGCGCGAGGTCCGGGTCGCCGCGCTCGTCGGCCATGTTGCCCAAAGGAACCCACGCTTCGGAGTAGCCGTCCCTTGCGGCGGACTCAAACAGCTGTCGTGCCTCCTCGACCCGGCCTGCCGCCTCCAGCGCGTACGCCGTGGTCAGGCGCACGAAAGGCTCTGCCTTGCCCGCCTCCGATAGCGCCTCCACAGTGGCCGCCGGATCACCGGCCCAATAGCGCCAATCGACCAGCAGAGCGTCCCACTCAGGATCAGGCTTGATCCGGGCCGCACGCGCCAACGCACGCACCGCCGGCCTTAGCCGTTCCCTGCGCCGAAACGCCAAGCCCCACCGCCGCAAGCCATCCGGATCACCGGCGCTCGCCGCATGGTGGGCAGCACGGTCCGCGTCCCGCTCATGCCCGAGCTCGTCATAGACCAGCGACGACAAGTAGTGACCCCGGGTATAGCCCATATCCGCAAGACCCAGAGCCGTGTCGAGGGCGTCGTGATAGCGCCCTGCGTCGAACTCGTCCTGGAACACTCCGAACAGGATCGCCACGCCAGGCCACACTTTGCGCGCCCGACGCCTCGCCACCCGCTTCCGGGAAGTGGAACGAGACACGACCTGCTCACCTGCCCTCTCGAATCGCCCTCCTTCGGAGCCTGCCAGACATCCCTCGCTCAAGACCAGCCAGCACGCGGGCCAGTAGCGCGGACAGCAGATCAGAACCCGACACAAGCCCGACTGCAGGACAGTGCCCGACCAACAACCGGAGCGAGTCCGCAACGCCACCGAACATCCTGCATGCGGCTAGAAGCGGATACTCGCGGCTGACGACAGGTGGCCGCCTTCAATGGTCTTCCGGCAGTTCCACGTGAAGCGTCGCTGGGGCGGGTGTAATCACCAGCGATTCCCATATCGCATGGATCGCATCCGTTCCGGCAGCGGCGCAGGCTGTGGATTGTGGCCAGCCATCGGACATCCGATCGATCGAGTGGCGAGTCTGTGTCGGGATTGGCTTGGACGGTGATGAAGTCGAGCACGTAGCCAGGAGCGCCCCAGTGCAATTCAGGATCTGGTCATAGACGGCATGCATTCGAGGGGCGTACGCCCTCCGCACCGGACTCGAATCCCGCCCGACTCGTGGCTCGGAGGGCGGCTGGGGAAGAGCCCCGTTGAAGAACTGCAGAAGGACCGCCTCAACACCGCGGGGCGTGGCGCCCACGGCGTGTCCGAGCGTCGCGGAGAGATCGAGTTCGTCGGTCTCGGCCGGGCTCGCCTGCTGCACATAGCCATCGCGGCAGATGTCGTAGTCCCAGCCCTCAACCCGGCTGGTAAGCCAGCCTTGCGGCAGCGTGACGGTGATGAAGCCGTCGCTGAGCACGGCATTGCCTGTAGGCGCTGGTTCAGGCATCGCAGACCCATCTCCCAAGACTGTGGTCGGGCCAAGTATCCCCTTCTGCCCGACACCGTGTGCCTCAATGCGCTCAACCAGAGCCTCGGCAAGACCACCTGCGCCAACGGCGGCACGTGCGGATGTTTGGGCTCCGCGCCGCAGATGGCCTTGGCTCAGCCGCTGCCTTGGATCATCACCCAGCCATTGAAGTCGAAGACCCGGCGGATTCGAGACAGCACCTCTTCGCGGGGACGTTCCAGACTGTCAGGAATCGTGCTCGTGTCGACAGCCAACTCACGCCAATCCGCCATGGGCTCAACGAAGACGTGAATCAGGCCGAGGTTGTCGGTGTACTGCAGGTCGTTCCGACCCATGACTCGCACCGCGTATCCCTCGGACGATCTGACCCACCCCCGCCACCAGACCCGTTTGAAGGTCTCGGCTGTCATGCCCAGAGGCTACCGCGTAAAGCATGCGGACGATGTGTGGGTCACGCGAGCCTGCTCAACAGACCTCGCGGCAGAACAGTGCGTTCGGCCGGTTCCTTCGGCGGCGTCCGATGAGCTGGGTGCAATATGGATGACGTGGCTGCTGGGAATCGGAACGAGGGATCCTGGGTCCGTGCTCTTCTGGCTCTGCTCGGGGTGGGATTCATCTCAGTGGCCCTGCTGCTCGTCGGGTTGTGGCTGTTCGACGTGCCTGCTCCGACGCGCTTCCTTGTGGTGCCGTTAGGTATTGGCAGTCTGGGCTTGCTCGGTCTGGTCGGAGCTGGGGTGGGGCGGGCGTTTGCGCGGTGGCTGCTGGCCGGCTTCGGTGTCGTCCTGGTCGGCGGTGCGGTTGCTGGCGTGATCGAATCGTCTTCCTGGAGTTCCCCGGTCCGGTTCGTGATGGTGGTGTGCTGCTCGATGCTCCTGTTCGGCGTCCTGGCGCTGGTGGTGGCGCTCAGATCGATTCTGGCGCGTCGCCGCGACCAGCTGGTGGCGGTATCGGTGGAGCGTCCTTAACGCAGGGCCGGTCGTGCGCGAGGTGCGGCAAGGTAGTGCGTGCGATCTGCGAGCAGTCAGCGTGCGATCCTTGTGTTGCCAGACCCTAGGGAGGTGAGGGTGGTCAACAACAAGCCGACGGTGCCCGCCACCGACGGCAGCGATGACGCAATGCACCCGGTGCCCGAGCCGGCCGTGTGGCCGTCGTACGACGACAGCGAGCCAGCCTCCGGTCACGTCGTTGAGCCGCTGATGCGGGATCCCGAAACGCCACGACGCATGATCTGGGCGGGCCTGGACCCCAGCCGGATCCGCAGCCGCACACCCAAGGGGGTCTGGCGCGACCAGTTCGACTTCTTCCACACCCGCCGATCTGTGGTCGGGTTCATCGCGTTCCTGGCCGCCCTGGCCACATCCCTCGCCGTACTGAACATCTACTGGTTCATCGGCTGGTGCCTGGCAGCAGTGATCAGCCTCATCGTGTTCGTGCGGGACACAGCCCTCACCACAAGCTGGATGAGGGCAGCAAGCCACGACCGCGACGTCGACGTCGTCTAGCCACTCGACCAAGACCACGCGGGTGCCAACTTGAGGGCGGTCGCGCTCGGGAACCGGCCAGCCGAAAAGGCTGCCCTCGCACACCGCGGCAGATGGGCACGATTCGCATGCCCGGACGACGCCCTAGCGAGGAGCAAGGTCGGGGTACCTGCCTGCTTCAGACGACCAGACCTCCGCGGCATTCCGTAGGAGTTGTCCGTCGACCTTGAAATCGAGATGCACTGGGTCGCCCGCATATCGACAAGCCTGACTCCGGGGCAGGAACTCCAAGTCGAGTGAAACCCTCAACCACACACCGGAGTTGCGAGCTAGCAACTGAAAACCAAGAACGGGCTCCAAAAAGGTCAACGGCCGTGGGGAATCCTCGAAGCCGTTCTCTGGGTCGTAATGCTCGGCGAAGGCAGCGGCCCTCTCTAGCCAGGTGGCCACTTCGAGGGTTTCCTCACAGGTGAGCCAAGGGCCTCGAAGGGACCAAGACTCCAAACCATCGGCGGCTTCGCCTTCAAGCATGTGCCATGAGTAGCGCTCGCGTGGGTCGTCAGCGTCTGGGAACTGATAGCCCACCACCCGTAGCTCGAACCGTCGGCCGCCAACACCCGCCATTCGCACGCAGGGATCTTCTCATGCCGAGGCCAGAGCAGGCCGCTCCGCAAGCGCACTCATCGGCATGAGAGTGATGTTCGGGAGTGGACGGAGCCATCGCCAGCGTCCCGACGGACCTCGTCTACTTCTTGTTGCCGGCGATAATCATGTCGAGGCTTTTGACGACTTCGGTCATGTGGTCGGCGGCGACCTCTTGGTAGCGCAGGGCCATGCCGGGGGTGGTGTGTCCGGCGACGGCTTGGAGTTCGCGGATGGTGGCTCCGGCGAGGGCGGTGTAGGTGAGTCCGACGTGGCGGAGGTCGTGGAAACGGATGCCCTCGATGCCGGCGGACTTGCAGGCGCATAGCCAGGCTGCGCGCCATTCGGTGTCGGTGACGTGGCCGCCGTCCTGGCGCCAGAAGAGCAGCCCGTTGGGCCCGAGCTGGGCGTGGTCACGCAGGTGCATCCGAACGGTCTCGATCATCGACGGCGGGATGCGGACGTTGCGGATACCGGCCTCGGTCTTCGGCGCGCCGACGTGCTCGGTTCGCTGGCCCGCGTGGACGACGCCGCGGGATACCTTCACCAGACCCCGTTGGAGGTCGATGTCCTTGCGGCGGAGTTCCCGGATCTCTCCGGAGCGCAGCGCACACCAAGCTCCCAGCAGCACACCGAGCTGCCATTCGTCGGGCATGGCGTCGGCGATCTGCTGAACCTCACCGGGGGTGATCGGATCGATACTGCGGCGGCGGGACGGCTTGCCGGCACCCTTCACCCGGACAGGGCTGACCTCGAGGATGCCGTCGTCGACCGCGGCCAGGCAAATCGTGCGGAGGAACTGGTAGGCCTGATCGCAGCTGCGCCGCCTCTCGGTCAGGGGCAGCGTCCGCCACCAGTTCTGCACCTGGGCCCGGTTGAGGTCGGCGATCGGCACGTCACCGAGCGGGTGGGTCGTCCAGACCTTCGGACGCGCCCGCTTGCCGGTGCGGAGATTGGGGCGGAGGCTGAATGCGAGCGGCTCGCCGCAGATGTAGATCCGCAGGCTCGCCTCGTACCGTGCACGTGTGGTCTCACGGATGTCAGCCGTGGCCAGCCATTGGCGAGCGTAGCTGGATACCGTGGGACGGTCGGCTGCGGCCTTCACCTCGCCGTGGCGTGCGGCCTCGCGTTCGGCGGGCGGCGTCCACTGCCCGGTCTCGATCAGGCGACGTTCGGTCTCGAGCCAGATTCGGGCATCTCCCTCGGTCTGGAAGGTCGTGGGCGCGATGTAGACCGCGCTGGCGGAGACACCAGGGATGCCGCCGTGCCGGTAGCTCGCCTGGAAGTTGCCTGACGTCTTGAGCCGCACCGTCCCCCAGGAGCTGCGATGCCTCGCCGAGCCCCTCGTGCGACGTGCCATTTCTGCCACTCCCATCTGGTGCGCGGGCCCTTGACGGGCCCCTATCGGGCCCTTAGGTACACATCACATGCCTATGCACGGGTATGCACTCGTGGCAACCGAAAGTATTGAAACACCTAGTCAAGAGCACTATATCAGTGTTGGCAAGGGCCTCCGAAATTCACCGTTCCACGGATTCGAATCCCATTGGGGGCACGCGGTAAGTGCCACCCCCGTCCGGAAGGAACGCGAATGCGCAGGTTCAGTCTGGCCAGGCTCCGGTTGTGGTGGGAGCGGGCCTTCTGGGTGATCCCGCTGGCCGGAGTGATCCTCGGCATCAGCCTGCGGAACGCTGTCGCCGAGCTGGACGAATCCGCGAGGCTCCTGCCGGGACGCCTGCAGGAGTCCATCTCCGCGTCCTCCGCCGGCCAGCTCCTCGGAGCGATCGGGGGCGGGATGATCACCTTCACCCGCCTCGTCTTCTCCTTCGTCGTGCTGATCCTGCAGTTCGGCTCCAGCCAGTACTCGCCGCGCACCGTGTCCTACTTCCTGCGCGCCCGCTCGACCCAGTACATCCTCGCCGTGTTCCTGGGCACCACGACCTTCTGCTTCATGGGGCTGCTGGGCATCGGTTCGGGAGGGCAGGCGGACTTCACGCCGGTCCTCACGGTGGCCGTCGCCGTGCTGTTGCTGTTGGCGAGCCTGGTGGCCTTCATCGTCCTGCTGCAGTCCGTCGGCGGGAGGGTTCGGGTGGACGCGGTCCTGACCGCCATGGGCGCCCAGGCCCGGAGGCAGCTCACCCGGCGCCTGATCGCGCCCCGGCACGCCGAGTTGTCCGAGTTGGAGCCGGCGGGCGCGACCGTGGCAGGCTGGTCCGCAGCCGGGTCACCGGGCAGGTCGTCGCCATCGACCCCCGGCGACTGCTCCGGCTCGCCCGGCGCCACCGATTGACCATCACACTGCTCATCCAGGTCGGCGACTCGGTCACGATGAGGTCCCCGCTGATGCGGGTTCAGGGCGAGGGTGGCACCTCGTCCCGGCGCCGGCTGTCCCTGGCACTGCGGCGCGGGGTGATCGTCGACAAGGAGCGCTCGCTGCGCTACGACCCGTTCTACGCCCTCCGGCTCCTCGCGGACGTGGCCATCCGGGCACTGTCGCCCGGCATCAACGACCCCACCACTGCGGTGCGAGCCCTCGACGAGATCGAAGGGGTGCTCCGGGTCGCGGCCGCCCAACCCCTCGGCACGCGGCGTCTGCGGGAGGGCCGCGCGGAAGTCGTGATCAGGGCACCGGCCTGGCCCGATGTGGTCACGCTGGCCCTGCTCGAGGTCATCCTGTGCGGGTCCGGCCAGCCCCAGGTAACCCGGCGGCTCGTGGCGCTGGTCGATGACCTGGTCTCCGACCTCAGTGATGCCCGTGACGCCCCGCTCCTCGAACTCCGCGCGGAGCTCCTCGCGCGGATCGATGCCCACGAACTCGGGGAGCACTTCACCGGGATCGCGAAACGCGGCGACCGGCAGGGGCTCGGCGGCACGGTCGCCCACGCCGCCGGCTGAACGGTGTGTCGCGGGCGACGGGTCAGATCGCGCCGGTGAGCACGGCGATGAGAAGTCCGACCAACGTGACGGCGATGAGGATGAGGCCTGCGGCGGCGGCCCCGCGGGCCTCGCTCCTGCGCAGCGCAAGGACACCGACGATGACTGTGGCCAGGGCGAGGCCGCCGACGAGGACGAGGATGAAGGCGCTGATCGCGAGCACGGCCTTCCCGGTTGCGGCGGATGCGACCAAGACGCCCCAGACGGTGACCCAGGCGGTGGCGATGCCCAGGCCGAGCGCGGTGTAGGCGAGGCCCCGGCCGGTCGGCCGGCTGACGGTGGAACCGCTCATTGCAGTGGACTCCATTCAGCGATGTGGGCGAAGTCCCGGTGCCCGTCGGTCCTTTCGGCGGGTCCGGTGCACCGGAACAACACCATTCTGAACCTCCGGATCGGCCCGCTGGCACGATAGTCGGACCGACGTCGATGGCCGATAGTACGTTCCCCTGCGAAGCCGCCGGGATAGGTTGGCCGTATGAGCAACCCCCGACCGGTCGCGAACGAGGCGACCCCACCGGCGGCCGATCGCACGAATGTCTTCGCCATCCTGGCCATCGTCACGGTGTGGTTCACCGGCATCCTCGGACTGGTCTTCGGCTACATCGCGCTGTCCCAGATCAAGCGCACCGGCGAACGTGGCGCAGGCATGGCCAAGGCTGCGGTGGTGATCGGCTGGATCGCTGTCGCCATCGCGCTCGCCATGGTGCTCATGCTCGTCGTTGCGGGCGGTATCTACATCACGAGGAGCTGACCCGCCGACCGCGTCGCGCCCGAGCCGGGACGTACCCAGCCTGCATCCGCACTATTCACTGTTACTATGTACCAGTAGTCAGTGACGCTGAGTAGTTGGGGGTTGCGGTGGGCAAGCAGATGACCGAGCTGCTCAAGGGCACCCTGGAGGGCATCGTGCTCGCCTTCCTCGCCGCCCGGCCGGCGTACGGCTACGAGATCACCGCGTGGCTGCGCGAGCAGGGCTTCGCCGACATCGCGGAGGGCACGGTCTACGCACTGCTGGTCAGGATCGAGCAGCGCGGGCTCGTGGACGTGGAGAAGGTCCCCTCGGAGAAGGGGCCGCCACGCAAGGTGTACACGCTCAACGCCCGGGGTCGCAGCGACCTCGCGGAGTTCTGGACGACATGGGGCTTCCTCGCCGAACGGCTGGAGCAGCTCCGGGGAGAGGATCGATAGTGGCTGCGAAGTGGCTCGAGCTGGTCACCGGCTCGCTGGCGGAGAAGAAGCGGTACCGGGAGTACAAGGCCCGTCTCGAGGCCCTGCCGGAGTCGTACGCGAGTTCCGCGAAGGCGTTCCAGCGGTACTTCATGTACTACGCGGGCGTCGTGGACGGCGAGACCACCCTGCAGATGATGAGCGACTTCACCGACCTGTGGGAGCGCGCGGCCGCCGACGGGACGCCCTTGCGCGAGATCGTCGGCGACGACCCGGTGGAGTTCGCGGAGGCGTTCGCGCAGGCCTACGCAAGCAGTGGATCGACAAGGAGCGGGCCCGCCTCGTCCGGGCGATCGAGGACGCCGACCGGGGGGAGCCGCTGTGACGATCGAGGTGCGTGGCCTGGCCAAGGCCCACGGCGATCTCGAGGTGCTCCGGGGGTTTGCCGTCGCCACCCGGCCCGCCGACGCGCGGACGCCCTTTGCCGGCTAGCCCGACGTCCCCG
>JAGQUI010000809.1 GCA_020438595.1 Propionibacteriaceae bacterium
CCCTTGTCGCGGCGGACGGTCTTGGACTCGCCGGTGACCATCGACTCGTCCATCGACGCCGATCCGTCGACGATCCGCCCATCGGCGGGCACCGCAGAGCCTGGGCGGACGATCACGATGTCACCGACGGCCAGATCGGCCGGGGCGACCTTCACGATGTCGTCGCCGACCACCTTCTCGGCCTCGTCGGGCAGCAGGGCTGCCAGGGAGTCCAGCGCGGAGGTCGTCTGTGCCAGGGAGCGCATTTCGATCCAGTGCCCGGCAAGCATGATCACGACCAGCAGCGCCAGTTCCCACCAGAAGTTCAGCTCGTGGCTGAGCAGCCCGCTGCTGGCCCCCCAGGACGCGACGAACGCCACGGTGATCGCCAGCCCGATCAGCAGCATCATGCCGGGCTTGCGGGCGCGGATCTCGGAGATGGCGCCGGTGAGGAACGGCCAGCCGCCCCACAGGTAGATCACCGTGCCCAGCAGCGGTGAGATCCAGGGCACCCATGCGGCGTCGGGGAGCCGGTAGCCGATGACCTGGGCGAACATCTCGTTGAGTCCCACGACCGGGACCGCCAGGACCAGCATGATCCAGAACAGCCGCCGGAACCGCGCCACATGATCGGCCCCGTGCCCGGCATGCCCGCTGTGCCCCATGTGACCGGCATGCCCCATGTGACCGGCATGATCGTCAGGGCTGGAGTGGTT
>JAGQUI010000810.1 GCA_020438595.1 Propionibacteriaceae bacterium
AGCAGGACGATGTTGCGGTGCTCGACCAGGTACGCCCCGGAGGCCAGGGCTCGGATGGGTGTGCGGGCGGTGGGTTGGTGGTCGAAGTCGACGTCGTCCAGGGTCTTGACCGCACCGAAGCCGGCCGCGCGGATCCGAAGTCGGGCGCCGGAGGCGTTGCGTGCGGCGACCTCGCGTTCCAGGACGGCGGCCAGGTAGTCCTCGTGGGTCCACCCGGTGTCGCGGGCGTGGTCGGCCAGGCGGGCGGCGGCTTCGGTGATCCGCGGCGCCTTCAGCGCGGCGGCCAGGTGGGTGATCTGCTTCAGCGACTCGTCCCCGGCGGGTTTGCGGCTCACGGCTGGCTCACCTCACCCAGACCGAACGCACGGTCGTAGTCGGCCAGGTCCCGCACCAGGCCCTCATCCGTGGAGCCCGGTGGGGTGGGGTGCTGGTAGTCGTGCCGCAGTGTCGCGGCGGTCACCACGTGGGCGGGGTCGGTCACGGTCATGTTCCGTGCCCAGCGGCGCGAGTGCTCGGCCACCAACCGCCCGCCGTGGCGGACCCGGACGGTGTCCAGGTCGGCGGACACGTCCACCCGAGCCCCGATCGCGCGAGGGTCGACGGAGTAGTCGCAGGTGTCGACCCGCACGTAATAGTCCCGGCCCAGGCGGACGTGGTTGCGCCAGCGCAGGTGCATCACCGCCGGCGGCA
>JAGQUI010000811.1 GCA_020438595.1 Propionibacteriaceae bacterium
CGGCGAGATCGCCGCGTTCCGCCACGCGCTCATCACCACGTTCGGCGGCGATCCCGCCCACGACCCCGACGGCGACGAGCGCTTCCGGGCGCTGATCCCGGCGGGGCGCGCGTTCGCCGCCTTCGATCGCGGCGCGGTGGTCGCGACCGCGGCGTCGTTCGCGATGTCGCTGACCGTCCCCGGCGGCACGACCTTGCCGATGGCGGGCTTGACCATGGTCACGGTGCGGCCGACCCACCGCCGGCGCGGCGTGCTGCGCCGCCTGATCGCGACCCACCTCGCCGACGCGCGCGACCACGGCGACCCGGTCAGCGGGCTGTGGGCGTCGGAGGCGTCGATCTACGGCCGCTTCGGCTACGGCCTGGCCGCCGAGGCCGACGAGCTGGCGTTCGTCGCCACCGACCACGTCGTCGCCGCCGACCGCACGCCCGACCAGCTCGACGACGTCGACGCGATCACCGCCGACGACGCCGCGGTCCTGCTGCCGCCGGTCTACGACGCGGTCCGCCGGACCCGGCCCGCGATGTACGCGCGGTCGCGGGCGTGGTGGAAGCACCGCCGCTTCGCCGACCGGCCCGACCTGCGCGGCAGCAACAGCCCGCGGCGTCACGCCGTGACCCTGCGCGCCGGCGCGGTCACCGGCTACGTGGTGTACCGCCAGCGCCTGGCGTGGGACGCCGGGGT
>JAGQUI010000812.1 GCA_020438595.1 Propionibacteriaceae bacterium
TGCGGCGCACCTCCGGCAGGCTGTCGCCCCCCGTCTTCTCAAGCAGCGCATCGGCCAGGACGAGAGCCACCATGGCCTCAGCGATCACGGCTGCCGCAGGCACCGCGCACGCGTCCGAGCGCTGGTTGATGGCGGTCGCCGGTTCCCCGCTGGCCACATCCACCGTGCGCAGTGCGCGCGGCACGGTGCTGATCGGCTTCATCGCGGCCCGCACCCGCAGGGGCTGACCGGTGGACATGCCGCCCTCCGTGCCACCGCTGTGCCCCGTCTCACGGGTCATGTGTCCGTCCACCAGGACGATCTCGTCCTGAGCGGCCGAGCCGCGCATGGCAGCCAGGTCGAACCCGTCACCGACCTCGACGCCCTTGATCGCCTGGATCCCCATCAATGCTGCGGCCAAACGGGCGTCCAGCCGGCGATCCGAGTGCACATAGCTACCCAGCCCCGGTGGCAGCCCCTCGGCGATCACCTCGACAACCCCGCCGAGGGTGTCCGCATCGGCTTTCGCCGCATCGATCTCTGCGACCATCTCCGTACCCACCGCCGGGTCGGCACAACGCACCGGGTCGGCGTCGATCGCCGACAGATCCGCGGCGGTGGGCGGCGGCGCATCGGTGGCCACGGTGCCGATCCGCACCACGTGGCTGAGCACCCGGATGCCGAACGCCTGCTCCAGGAAGT
>JAGQUI010000813.1 GCA_020438595.1 Propionibacteriaceae bacterium
TGAACCATCCGCTGGTGCTGGGCGACAGCGTCGTCCACCTGGTGGGGCACGGGTACGCGGTCGACGTCACGGTCAAGGACGGCAACGGCGACGTCGCGTTCTCGGGGCCGGTGATTCTGCTGCCGCAGGACGGCAACTTTCTGAGCGTGGGCGTGGTGAAGGCGCCGTTCGCCCGCCCCGAGCGGCTGGCGTTCGAAGCGCTGTTCCTGCCCACCGCGGTCGACCAGAACGGAGTCGGGGTTTCGGTGTTTCCCGACGCGCTCAACCCGCAACTGCTGCTGAACATCTGGACCGGTCCGCCCAAGGAGTCGACCGGACAGCCCGAGAACGTCTACTCGCTCGACCGCACCGGCCTCACCCAGGTGACCGAAGACGGCAAGCCGGTGCGCTTCACCCTCGCCCCGGGCGAGATGTTCGACGTGCCGGGCGGCGGCTCCATTCAGTTCAACGGGTGGAAGCGCTGGGTGAGCCTGCAGGTGTCGAGCACGCCTGGGTTGTGGCTGGTGTTCGGTTCGGTGCTGGCCGCCGTGGCGGGGCTCTGCCTGTCGCTGTTCGTCCGACCCCGGCGGGTGTGGGTGAAGGTGAGCGGCGATGTCGTCGAGGTCGCCGGGCTCGACCGCACCGAGGGCCGCGGCGGCTTGGACGACGAGCTGCAGCTGATCGCCGACGGACTGGGGCTTG
>JAGQUI010000814.1 GCA_020438595.1 Propionibacteriaceae bacterium
GCCCGTATCCGACACCCCCGGAGCCGCCCGCTGGGCCGACCGGAAAGTATCGACCACCGGAAGGATCTACATCTGCAACGCCAAGATCTACGTCGGCACCCGGCTGACCGGCCACACCGTCCACGTCCTCTTCGACGCCACCACCATCGAGATCTTCGACACCGACGGCGCCCTCCTCGGCCACCTACCCCACCCCGGCACCATGCCCGCAGGCACCGCCAAAGTGCTCACAATCCGGCCCTGGCACACCCGAGGCCAGTGAGACACAACCGTCAACAACCCCGCGAGACAGAACTGTCTACGAAGGTCCGAGACATGACACCGGTTCGCAAGGTCTGTCCCTTTCCTGTTCACGGGGACGGTTCCTTTCCAGTTCAGGCCTCCGACAAGGGGGAACGTGAACCGGAAAGGAACCGTCCCCGGTCTCCGACGGGCCGCGGACTGCCGCGACCGGCCGATCTGCGTAGGGTGGGCGCGTGATCAAGCACATCGTGATGTGGACGTTCGCCGATGAGGCGGAGGGGGCGGACAAGGCCACCAATCTGGAGCTCGTGCGTGGCCGGCTCGCCGCGCTGGAGGGCCTCGTGCCCGGCCTGATCACGCTGGAGCCGGTGATCCCCGTCGATCCGTTCGAGCACAGCTACGACCTGGTGCTGTACTCCGAGTTCGAGACGCCGGA
>JAGQUI010000815.1 GCA_020438595.1 Propionibacteriaceae bacterium
GGTCGATGACACGCGCCTGGCGGCGGCCGTGTCGCCGGCCGAGGTGGAGGCGTTCAGCGAGGAGGACTTCGAGAAGTTCCCGCAGCTGGCCAAGGGTTACATCGGACCGGCGGGCCTGAAGGCTGCCGGCGTGCGCTACCTGCTGGATCCCGAGGTCGTGCCCGGGACGGCCTGGCTGACCGGCGCCGACACCGCGGGATACCACGTGATCAACCTGGTGGCCGGACGCGATTTCCAGATCGACGGCCACCTGGATGTCGCCGTGCTGCGCGATGGCGACCAGGCGCCGGACGGATCAGGTCCGTTGAGCCTGGCCCGCGGCATCGAGATGGGCCACATCTTCGAGTTGGGCACCAAGTATGCCGAGGCTCTCGGGCTGAAGGTGCTGGACGCCGACGGCAAGCTGCAGACCGTCACGATGGGCTCCTACGGCATCGGCGTGTCTCGTGCTGTCGCCGTGGTCGCCGAGGCCACCTGCGATGACAAGGGACTGTGCTGGCCGCGTTCGCTGGCCCCGTTCGACGTGATGGTGTTGGCCACCGGCAAGGGTGACGAGATCGCCGAGGCAGCCGAGAAGCTGGCCGCCGATCTGGATGCGTCGGGGGTCAGCGTGCTGCTGGACGACCGCAAGGCGTCACCTGGCGTGAAGTTCAAGGACTCCGAAATCCTGGGCACTCC
>JAGQUI010000816.1 GCA_020438595.1 Propionibacteriaceae bacterium
GGGCCCGCGGGGACTACGACGGCTGGGACACACGACCGGCGGCGGGGTGGGGTTGTGTGGGTGGCCCCGCGGGGAGTACGACGGCTGGGACACACGACCCCCTCAAACGCGGACACACGCCCCCGTCAGCCCCAGGGGACAGCGCAGAGCTCAGCCGGGCAGCCAGGAGACGTGGCCGGCGAGGACGGCGTACCCGACGAACGCGCCGACGTCGAGCAGCGTGTGGGCGACCACGAACGGCGTGACCCGGCCCCAGCGGCGGTAGAGCCAGCCGAAGAGCAGCCCCATCGCAGCGTTGCCGAGGAAGCCGCCGAACCCCTGGTAGAGGTGATAGCTGCCGCGCAGCACCGCCGCTCCGCCGATCGCCGCGGCGTCGCCCCAGCCCGCCTGGCGCAGCCGCACCAGCACGAACCCGAGCACCACGAACTCCTCGAGCACGGCGTTCTCCAACGCCGCCAGCACGAGCACGGGGAAGCGCCACCAGACGTCGGGCAGCGCCTCCGGGACGACGGTGAGGTTGATCCCCGACGCATGCGCGAGCAGATAGAAGGCCACCCCGACCGATCCCACGGCCGCGGCGATCGCGGCACCCCGGGCGGAGTCGGCGACCAGCGCGCGGTCGCCCCACCACACCGAGCGCAGCGTCGTGCCGGAGCGGACCAGGAGGTAGCCCGCC
>JAGQUI010000817.1 GCA_020438595.1 Propionibacteriaceae bacterium
GGGCCACCGCGTCCGAGGCCAGCACCAGGCGTCCGGTCTTGCGCACCGACTCGACCAGCTTCGTGTAGTCGAGCGGGGCGACGAAGCGCAGGTCGATCACCTCGGCGGAGATGCCGTACTTCTCGGCGAGGATGTCGGCCGCCTCCAGCGCCCGGTACAGGGTGGCGCCGAGCGTGGCGATGGTGACGTCGGTGCCCTCGCGCCGGATCGCCGGCTCGCCCTCGGGCGTCTCGTAGTAGCCCTCGGGGACGCCGTCGGCCTCGAACTGCTCGCCGATGTCGTAGAGGAGCTGGGACTCGAGGAACACGACCGGGTCGGTGCCGGCCAGGGCGAGGTTCAGCATGCCCTTGGCGTCGGTCGGGGTGGCCGGGAAGAACACCTTCAGGCCCGGGATGTGCGCGACCAGCGCCGACCAGTCCTGGGAGTGCTGGGCGCCGTACTTGTTGCCGACGCTCACCCGCAGCACGAGCGGCATCTTCAGCAGGCCGGCCGACATCGACTGCCACTTGGCCATCTGGTTGAACACCTCGTCGCCGGCGCGGCCGAGGAAGTCGCAGTACATCAGCTCGACGACGGCGCGGCCGCCGCTGAGTGCGTAGCCGACCCCGGCACCGACGATCGCGGCCTCGGAGATGGGCGAGTTGAACAGGCGGCGGTAGGGCAGCAGTTCCGTCA
>JAGQUI010000818.1 GCA_020438595.1 Propionibacteriaceae bacterium
CACGAGGAGATGGGCAATGGCGGGCATCGGCTGGTTCCGGGCGCTGGTGGTGGACGCCGACGACCACGAGGCGCTCGCCGAGTTCTGGCGGCAGCTCCTCGACGTCGACGTGGCCGAGCGGGTCGAGGAGTGGGTCCAGCTCACGCCGGACCGCGGCGGGGTCTACCTGGCCTTCCAGCCCGCGCCGCCGGGCGAGGCGCCGGCCGGGATGCGGGTGCGGCCCGACATCGAGGTCGCCGACGTCGAGGCCGCCAAGGCCCGGGTCGTCGAGCTGGGTGGCCGGGAGGTGCGCATCGTGCACGAGCCCGACGGCGACACCCATGTCGTGATGGCCGACCCCGAGGGCAACGAGTTCTGCATCCTGCCGCCGCTGCCGCCGGAGCTGGCCCGCCAGGACTGAGCGACGTGCCCGGCCTCAACGTCCCACCCCCCGAGCGCCGGGGCCCGTTCGTCGGCGGCCTGGTCGCCGCGCTGTGCCCGCCCGGTCGCGCCCTCGCGCCGGTGCAGCAGTCGGTGCTCGACGCGATCCGGACCGCGTTCCGCGGGGGCGTCGAGGGCGACGGGCCCGGGGCACCGCTCCCGGCCGTCGAGCCCCTCGCCGCCGCCGACGCCGCCGCGGCGCTGTCGGCCACCGAGCTCGACCTGCTGGCCCACGCGGTGGCCGCGTTCGAGCT
>JAGQUI010000081.1 GCA_020438595.1 Propionibacteriaceae bacterium
CGGTGGGGGTCCTCACCGGGTTCGGGGCGTTCGGGTACACGATGGCCATGACCTACGTGATCGAACAGCTGAGGGAGAACTGACATGCAGATCACCCACCTGGGGCACTCGGCCGTCCTCGTCGAGGTGGACGGCAGGCGGATCCTGATCGATCCGGGCAACTTCTCCGACGAGTGGCACGGACTGACCGACCTGGACGTGATCCTGGTCACCCACCTGCACCCGGACCACGTCGACCCCGAGCACGCGCCGGCGCTGGTGCGGGCGAACCCGCGGGCGCGCGTCCTGGTCGAACCGACGGTGCCGGACGTGGTGCCGCTGGACCGGGCAGAGTTGATCAGCGCCGACACCAGCGTCGACCTGGGCGGGGTGCGGGTCGCGGCGGTCGGCGGCCTGCACGCCGTGATCCACAAGGACATCCCGCGGATCGGAAACGTGGGCCTGGTGATCTCGGCGGAGGGGGAGCCGACCCTGTTCCACCCGGGCGATAGCCTGGCCGCGATCCCGTCCGGCGTGGACGTGCTCGCCGTGCCCGCCTACGGCCCGTGGGCCGCGATGAAGGAGACCGTCGACTTCGCCCGCGAGGTGGCCGCCCCGATCGGGTTCTGCATCCACGACGGCCTGCTCAACGAGCGCGGCTGGTCACTGGTCTTCAACCGGGTCACCGACATGACCCCCTGCACGCTCGTCGACCTCCGCGGAAAGGGCCCCTGGACCCCCGGGGACGGTTCCTGACGGTCCGGCTTTTCCACAGCCAGCGACACCAGTCCGAGGGGAGGCGGGGACGGTTCCTGACGGTCCGGCTTTTCCACAGGCCCTTGACAAGGGGAAATATGGCATGTCGGCGCATCGTGCCGCCCGGTGGACACTTCTGCGGCGTTCGATGCGGTCATCTTCGTACGCCCGAATCGTGGGCTGGCCAGCCCAAACGCCGATGAGCATCGGTGCGGGAACCGTCGCCGTCGGTCGGGCGCTGTCTCTTGTGGAAAACCCGGACGGTCGGGAACCGTCCCCGGCTGATCCGGGCCGGAGTGGCGAACCTGTGGAAAGCCGAACCGTTCGGAACCGTCCCCGGGGTCAGACGAGGATCAGGGTGACCGTCGAGCCCTTCGGGGCGAGGGTGCCCTCGCCCGGGTTGGTGCCCCAGACCCGGGATCCGAAAAAGGTCTTGCGGACGCTGACCTTGAAGCCGGCGTCCTTGAGCTTCTTCTTCGCCTCGTTCGGGGAGAGCCCGCCGACGCCAGGGACGGCGATCATCTCCGGGCCCTTCGAGACCGTGAGGGTGACCGTGCCACCCTTCTCCACGCTCTTGCCGACCTTCGGGTCGGAGGAGATCACGCTGCCCGCGTCGATGGTGCTGCTGAAGGCGTCCTCGGCCCGCTGCACGATCAGGCCGGCGTTCTGGAAGTAGGTCTGGGCGTCCTCGAACGGCTTGCCCTTGAAGCTGATGATCTTCACCGGGGCGGGGCCCTTGGAGATGTTCAGGTCGACCGCCGTGCCCGGCTTGACCAGCTGGCCGGACTCGATCGAGGAACTCACCACCAGGCCGATGCCCATGCTCTCGTCGTAGACCTCCTTGACCTTGCCCACCTCGAGGTGGGCGTCGGTCAGCGCCTGGGTAGCCTCGTCGCGGTCGCGTCCGACCAGGGACGGCACGGCGTACCGCTCCGGGCCCTTCGACAGGTAGGCCGTCACCGTACCACCGCGTAGTACGCGATCGCCGGCGGCAGGATCGGTCCGCGACACCTTGCCGACCGGCACGGTCTCGCTGAACTCCTGCGCCCAGTCGATCCCCAACCCGTTCTGCGCGGCGAGCGCCGCAGCCTTCTCCTGGGTCAGGTTGTCGAAGTCGGGCGTGGTCATGAACCGGCCGGCCAGGAAGTACCAGGCTCCGGCGCCGACCAGCGCCGTGACCAGCAGCAGCACCAACAGAGACACCGCGCCACGGCGGCGCTTGCGCTGCTGCCGCTGCTGCAGCGGGACGGCCGAGGGGCTCGGCAGCGGCACGCTGTCGTAGTACGGCATGCCGTCGGCGGCGCCCGGATGGCTGGGGCTGATCGGCGTGGACGGCGTGAACCGCAGGGTGGCCGTCCGCTGGACCTCCTCGGGGGCCGACGGCGCGAGCGCGGGCACGGTCTCGGTCACCTGGCTGGACGCGTCCAGCGTGGTCTCGCGCATCCGCACGGTCAGCAGCGGGTCGTCCATCACGCCCTGCTCGATGGCCGCCCGCGCCTGGCGCAGGTGGTCGAGCAGCACCTTCGCGTCCGCGGGACGGTCGTCCGGCTGCCGGGCCGCCGCAGCGAGCACCAGCGCGTCCAGGTAGGGAGGGACGCCGGAGCGCGTGCCGCGCCACTGCACGGGCGCGTTCGCCGACGGCGCCCCGATCTCGTTGTGCACGTGGCTGTAGGCCACCTGGATCGGGCTCTCCCCGGTGTGCGGCTTCTTCCCGG
The DNA here is from genome assembly GCA_020438595.1 of Propionibacteriaceae bacterium. Next base: position 2,451 of record JAGQUI010000081.1, read on the forward strand.
TGAGCATCTCGTAGGCGAGGATGCCCAGGGCGTACACGTCGCAGCGCGTATCCGCGCGGCCGTGGGTGACCAGCTCCGGCGCGATGTAGGAGACGGTGCCGATCAGCATCCCCTGCGCGGTCGCGGTGTGCGCGGTGACGGCGCGGGCCAGCCCGAAGTCGGCCACCTTGATCTGGCCGCGGGTCGAGATCAGCACGTTCTCGGGCTTGAGGTCGCGGTGGATGATCCCGGCCTCGTGCGCGGCGGCCACCGCAGCGGTCACCGGGATGAGCAGGTCGAGCACCCGGGAAGCCTCCATCGGCGCCTCGCGGGTGATCAGGTGGCGCAGGGTGGAACCCTCCACGTACTCCATCACCATGTAGGGCCGGCCCTCGTCCATGCCCTGGTCGAACACCGAGACCACGTTCGGGTTCGACAGCCGCGCCGCGGCACGCGCCTCGCGGTCGAAACGGCTGGCGAAGTCCTGGTCGTTGCCCAGGTCGTTGTGCATCACCTTCACCGCGACGGTGCGCGTCAGCCTCCGGTCGGTGGCGAGGTACACGGTGGCCATGCCGCCGCGGGCGAGCTTGCGCAGAATCTCGTACCGACCGTCCAGCACGTGCCCCAGCAGGGGATCGGTGTTGCTCATGGTCGTCACTAGGGGCTCCGGACAAGTCGGGGAAGTAGGCCGTCCAGACCTAGAGGCGATTCTAGGTGGGACGAGCAAGTTCGTCGCCCGCAACGCGCCGTCGTAGGCTGGGCCCATGACCGCGCTCCTCGGCCTGGCCACCCGCCTCGAGTTGGCCCGCCTGCTCCTGATCACGGGTGCCCGGACGGAGAAGGATGACCTGCCGGACTTCGCGGACGCGTGCTTCGCCGGCGGCGTGGACCTGATGCAGTTGCGCGATCCGAGCGCCGACCACGACCAGTTGCTCGCCGCGCTCAGGGTCATGCGCAGCGCCGCCCTGCACTACCAGGGGCTGGTCGCCGTCTACGAGTCCGGGCCGTTGGCGAAGGAGTTCGGCGCGGACGTCCTGCACCTGCCCGAACGCGGCATCGCCGCGGCGGAGGCCCGTGGCTTCCTGCACGAGTGGGCGCTGGTCGGACGCTCGTGCCACACCCGCGAACAGGTGGACGCCGCGCTGGCCGACCCGGCCGTGGACTACCTCAACGTCGGTCCGGTGTTCGCCGGCCCCACCGCGGACGCCGGGCTGGACCTGGTCCGCCACACCGCGGCGGTCGCCCCGCCCGGCGAGCCGTCGTCGAAGCCGTGGTTCGCCGTCGGCGGGATCACCGCGAGCACGCTCGACCAGGTGCTCGCCGCGGGTGCGCGCCGGATCACCGTGTCCCGCGCGATCACTTCGGCGGACGACCCCGAGGCCGCAGCCATCTCACTGAAGGACCGCCTTCGGCACGCCTGGAACGAGGACCCCGCGATGGCGAACCTCACCCTGCAGGTGTTCAAGCACCACCACTGAACCCGCTCAGGCGTCGCGGCGGGTGGCCGCGTCGACCAGCGCCGCCAGGCCGCTGCGCGCGGGCTCGGCCACGGCGTCCAGCGCGGCCAGTGCCTCGGCCGAGGCCGCCTCGATCTCGCGCTCGGTGGCGGCCAGTGCACCCGAGCCGGTGATGATCGCGCGGGCGTCCGCGAGCTCGGTCGCGTCCAGCTCGCGTCCCAGCAGCCCGTCCAGCCGGGCCGCGTCCGCCCCGGACGCCGCCGCCATCGCGTTGGCGACCAGCACGGTCAGCTTGCCCTCCCGCAGGTCGTCCCCGGCGGGCTTGCCGGTGCGCTCGGCGTCCCCGAACACGCCCAGCACGTCGTCGCGGTACTGGAACGCCCGGCCCAGCGGCGAGCCGTAGCGGGCCAGCGCGTCCAGCAGCTCGGGGGACGCCCCGCCGAGCGCCGCCCCGACCTGCAGCGGGCGGACGACGGTGTACCGCGCGGTCTTGTACTCCACGACGCGCCGCACCTGGGCGAGCACGGACGCGGCGTCGCGGCGCGCGTCCAGCGGTTCGCGGGTCTGCGCTGTGATGTCCAGGTACTGCCCGCCGGTCACCTCGGACCGCACCGCCGCCATCAGTGGCTGCGCGGCCGCCAGCGCCGCCTCCGGAGCCCCGCAGGAGTTGAACAGCTCGACCGACCACATCAGCAGCAGGTCGCCGAGCAGGATCGCCCCGGCCCGGCCGAACTCCTCGGCGCTGCCCCGGCGGCCGGCGGACGCGTGGCCCGCGGCCAGCTGGACGTGCGCGGACGGCAGCCCGCGCCGGGTGTCGGAGGCGTCCATCACGTCGTCGTGCACGAGCGCGCTGACGTGCAGCAGGTCGAGGCTCGCCGCCGCCCGCAGGACGTCGTCGGGCACCGCGGTGCCGCCGGCCGCGGCGAGGTAGCCCCAGCAGCAGAACGCCGGGCGCAGCCGCTTGCCGCCCGCGGTGAACGCGGCGGCGAGGCCGACCAGGTCGGCGGTCTCGGGGCCCAGCTCGGCGAGGGCGCGGCCGCGGGCGTCCAGGAAGCGGGTCAGCTCCGCGCCGACGGCCTCGCGCAGCGGGGCCGACAACGGGTCGGCGGCGTCCAGGTTGACCACGGTCTGAGCCTAGACTCCCGGCCGCCCGGACGCTGCCCTAGCCTTGCCCGCATGCCCGGACCCGAACCCACCATCGCCGACGTCCTCGCCCAGCGGGACCACCCGACGATGTCGTTCGAGTTCTTCCCGCCGAAGGACGATCCGGGCCAGGCGCAGCTGCTGGACGCGATCACCGCGCTGGAGCCGCTGCACCCGGACTTCATCTCGGTGACCTATGGCGCGAACGGCTCCAGCCGCGCCCGGACGGTGGCCGCGACCCGGCTGGTGCGGGAGCGGACCACGGCGATCACGATGGGCCACCTCACCTGCGTGAGCCAGTCGGTCGACGAGCTCCGCGGCGCCATCGCGGCCTACGCGGACGCGGGCGTCCGGCACATCCTCGCGGTGCGCGGCGACCCGCCCGGCGGTCCGTCCGCGCCCTGGCAGCGGCACCCCGAGGGCCTGGACAACGCCACCCGGCTGGTCGAGCTGGTCAAGGCCAGCGGCGACTTCTGCGTGGGCGTGGGCGCGTTCCCCGACGGCCACCCCGAGCACTTCGACTTCGACCTGGACGCCCGCCTGCTGGCCGAGAAGGAGCAGGCCGGGGCGGAGTTCGCGATCACCCAGCTGTTCTTCGACGCCGACGCCTACTTCCGGCTGGTCGAGCGGGTGCGCGCGCTCGGCTGCGGGTTGCCGATCGTCGCGGGGATCATGCCGGTGACGAACCTCCGCCAGATCGAGCGGTTCGCGACCCTGTCCGGCGCGGACCTGCCGGCGTCCGTGGTGGCCCGGCTGCAGGCGGTCGCGGACGACCCGTCCGCCGTTCGCGCGGTGGGGCTGGAGATCGCCACCGAGCTGTCCGACCGGCTGCTCGCCGGCGGCGCGCCCGGTCTGCACTTCTACACGCAGAACCGTTCGAGGGCGACCGCGGAGATCCTGGCCCGGCTCCGCGAGATCCCGCCGCACCCGGACCGAGTCGGGGACGGTTCCTGACTCGGTCCACCCCTGGCGTGGACCGAGTAAGGAACCGTCCCCAATTTGGTCCGGCTCAGCTCAGGGACGCGCGCCAGGCTCCGGCGTCGCCGATGTCGAGGGTGACCAGGCGCTGCGTGGGACGGGTCAGGGCGACGTAGAGCACCCGCGTGCCGCCGGGGGACTCCGCGACGATCTCGTCGGGGCCGACCACCACGACGGCGTCGTACTCCAGGCCCTTCGAGTTCAGCGGGCTGACGAACGAGATCCGCTCGGCGTGCTCCCGGGTGGACGCGAGGTCTGCGACGGCCAGCGACGAGAGCCGTGACGGCGCCACGATCACCCCGATCGTGCCCTCCACAAGGCCGGCCAGTTCGGCGAGCTTCTCGTCGAGCCGCCGTTCCAGCGCCGCCTCCGGCACCGCCAGCAGTTCCGGCTCGATGCCGGTCGAGCGGACGGCCACGGGCAGGTCGGCCTGCGGGAAGTCGCGCAGCACGATCTGCGCGGCGAACTCGAACACCTCGGCAGGGCTGCGGTAGTTGGTCGACAGCCGGAAGTCCCGGTGCGGCGCCGACCCGATCAGGTCGGCCAGCGCGGTCTCCGTCTCGGCCAGGTCGGGCCAGCTGCTCTGCGCCGGGTCGCCCACGATCGTCCAGCTCGCCTGAGTGCCCCGGCGGCGCAGCATCCGCCACTGCATCGGGCTGATGTCCTGGGCCTCGTCCACCAGCAGGTGCGCGAACGTGTCGTGCGCGTCCGCGTGCGGGTCGAACTCGCGGATGTCCCGGAGCCGGTCCGCTGTCGTGACCACCTCGGTGACCTCGGTGCCGTCCGGCAGGAACAGCAGCGGCTCCTCTGCCTCCTCGGACGCGACGGGGCCGATCATCGCGACCAGCTCGTCGAGCAGCGCCACGTCGGCGACCGACCAGTCGTCGAACGCGTAGGACGCGGCCAGGGCGGCCTGCTCCGCGCCGTCCAGGATGCCCTCGCCGATCCGGGCGACCACCCGCGGCGACGCCAGCCGGCGCAGCACGTCGGTCGCGGTCAGGTCGGGCCACCAGGCCTGCAGGAACATCCGGTAGGCCGCGGAGTCGCCGACCAGCTCGACCATCACGTCCCGGTCGAGTTCCAGCTCGGCCGGCAGCCGCTCGAACAGTGCGTCCATCACCGCGGCCTCCGCGGCGGCCCGGCCGGCGTTCGCCTTCGTCCGGGTGAGCACGTCGCGCCGGATCCGGCCCAGCGTGGCCGCGTCCAGCGTGAGCGCCTCGCCCTTCACCGTCACCCGCAGCGGCGGCTGCTCCGCGCCGGCCTCCAGCAGCGGCAGGTTCACCAGCCGCTTCAGCAGCGGCACCATCCGCAGGCTGCCCTTGATCGCGGCCGCCCCCGCCGCGTCGATCCGGGCCGCGGTGAAGCCGAGCGTGTCCGAGGCGACTCCGCCGATCGGGCGCAGGGTGACCGAGTCCTCGCCGAGGGACGGCAGCACGCGCTCGATGTAGTCCATGAACAGCCCTGACGGGCCGACCACGAGGATGCCGCCCCGCTCGAACCGGCGCCGGTTCGAGTAGAGCAGGTAGGCCGCCCGGTGCAGGGCGACCACGGTCTTGCCGGTGCCGGGACCGCCGGAGATCACGGTGACGCCGGTGTGGTCGGCGCGGATCGCCTCGTCCTGCTCGGCCTGGATGGTGGCCACGATGTCGCGCATGTGCGCACCACGGGCCCGCTTCAGGGCCGCCATCAGGGCGCCCTCGCCGATGATCACCAGGTCGTCGCGGCCGTGGTCGTCGTCGAGCAGGTCGTCCTCGATGCCGATCACGATGTCGTTGCGGCAGCGCAGCACCCGGCGGCGCACCACGTCCATCGGGTCGGTGGCCGTGGCCCGGTAGAACGGTTCGGCTGCGCGCGCCCGCCAGTCGATCACCAGCGGTTCGTAGTCGGCGTCCCGCACCCCGATCCGGCCGATGTAGCGGATCTCGCCGTCGGTGTGGTCGAGCCGGCCGAACACCAGGCCCTCGTGCTCCGCGTCCAGGATCGCGAGCCGCCGGGCGGCCTGGAACGCGAACGCGTCGCGTTCGAACAGGGCGGTGCCGTCCTCCTCGCGGACCCACGTCTCGCGATCGGAGCGGTACAGGTCCTGGCCCTGGGAGGCGACCTTGCGGGCCGACCGGGTGGCCTGCTCGAGGTGCTCGTAGACGAGGTCCACGTGCGCCTGCTCGACGGCCAGCTCTCGTTCGAGCTCGGTCGGGGGTGACGCGGCTTGATCCAAGGTGGTGCCCTCCTGCAAAGGTGCGCGACCGAATAGTTTACGCGGATGGGCCGTCCGGAGGTCGGGAACTCTCAACCCACGGTCAGGACGATCTTGCCGCCCGCCTTCCGCGACTCGCTGAACGCGTGGGCCGCCGCGGCCGCGCCGAGGTCGTAGCTGCGGGCCACGGTCACCTTCACGGCCCCGGACGCGGCGAGCCCGCCGAGCCTGGCCAGGGCGGCGGACGCGTCCCCGCCGCCCCCGGTGAACCGGACTCCCTTCTGCTCTGCGCCGTACGCCGCGATCGTGACCACGCGGGACGGATCGCCGGCGATGGCGATCAGGTCGTCGGTCTGGCTGCCGGCGGTGTCGAACACCCCGTCCACGCCGTCCGGGGCGAGCGCGGCCATCCGCTCGACCAACCCGTCGCCGTAGGTGGTGGGTTCGGCCCCGAGGGAGCGCAGCAGGTCGTGGTTCGGTTCGCTGGCCGTGCCGATCACGCGCAGCCCGTCCGCGACGGCGACCTGGACGGCGAACTGGCCGACCCCGCCGGCCGCGCCGTGCACGAGCAGCGTCCGGCCGGGAGCCAGCCCCAACTCGCCGAGGCCGCGGACGGCGGTCTCCCCGGCGACCCCCAGACCGGCGGCCTCGCCCCAGCCGAGGCCCGCCGGCTTCGGCGCCCACGCGCGCAGCACCGCGTACTCGGCGTAGGTGCGGCTGCCGAGCCCGAACACCTCGTCGCCGACGGCGACACCGGTGACGCCCTCGCCCAGCTGGTCGACCACGCCGGCCGCGTCCAGCCCCGGCACGACCGGCTGCTCCGGCGCGGCGCCGCGGGCCATCCTCCCGGAGCGCTGCTTGTAGTCGTAGGGGTTCACGGTGGCAGCCAGCACCCGGACGCGCACCCGGCCGGGTCCGGCCTGCGGTTCCGGCACCTCCGCCAGGTGCAGCACCTCGGGGCCGCCGTAGTTGTCGAACACCACTGCCTGCATCGTCGTCTCCGTCGCTTCGCGTTCCATCACGAGTACAACCGCGCCGCCCGCGCAGGCATTCCGTTCCCGGGTGGACCGGGTTGGGGACGGTTCCTCACTCGGTCCGCGGTCGAGGTGGACCGCGTAGGGAACCGTCCCCAACTCGGTCCGGGCGGGCGTGGGCGCCTTCCCGATTTGAGGGCGTTCCCGCTCCTGGCGTACAGTTGACCCTTGCATGACCTGTGCAGACAGGCGCGTGCGCCCACACACGTTCAACGATTGGGAGCAATGGCGAAGAA
>JAGQUI010000819.1 GCA_020438595.1 Propionibacteriaceae bacterium
GGTCTCCTGCACCGCCAGCACCGAGCCGGGTGCCATCTCCTCGATGTGGGGGCCGACCTGGTCTCGCTGGTGGCCGACCACCACCACGATCTGCTGCGGCTCGACGGCCTGCACGGCCTTGAGCACGTGCCCGATCATGCTGCGTCCTGCGATGGGGTGGAGCACCTTCATGGTCTTGGACTTCATGCGGGTGCCACCGCCGGCGGCGAGGACGATCACGGTGAGGTTCTGCATGGTCGCAGTCTGTCACCGCCCGCCGACGACGCAACAGCGCGGTGCCCACGGCCCGGTCCTCGTCGCGGAAGTCGCTCCCCGGGTAGGAGTCGAACCTACGTCGCTAGTCCTGATTCAAAGTCAGGCGGGCCCTGCCGGCAGACCAACCGGGGATAGGTCGCCCAGCCTAGGGCAGCGCTGTCACCGGGGTGCACTAGCGTCGTCGCCATGACGGCGACCACACCAGTGATCAGCACCGAGGGGCTCACCAAGCACTTCGGTGCGGTGGAGGCGCTCACTGATCTCACCATCGAGATCGGTCCGGGAGTGACCGGCCTGGTGGGCGCCAACGGTGCGGGCAAGTCCACGCTCATCAAGATCCTGCTCGGGCTGCTCGCCCCGACCCGTGGGCGGGGCGAGGTGCTGGGGCACGACATCGCCTCCGGAGCCGCACAGATC
>JAGQUI010000820.1 GCA_020438595.1 Propionibacteriaceae bacterium
CACGAATTCGGGCATGCGGATCTTCCTCGAGGACGGTGGAGCGGCGACCAGTGTATGCCAGCCACGCCCCCCTGCCGACTTGTCAGAATCTCATGCGCCCCTGGCCGAACCAGATTCTGACAACTCGGCAGGGGGAGGGGCGACCAATTCGGCAAGGGTGAGCGCGCGGCGTCCGGCGAGGTCGGCGAGCTGGAGGCGGCAGGAGAAGCCGTCGGCGAGCAGCACGGCGTCCGGACCGGCGGCCTCCACGGCGGGCAGCAGGTGGGTGTTCGCGACTGCCACGGACGTTTCGTAGTGGCCCCGCTCGACGCCGAAGTTCCCGGCCAACCCGCAACAGCCGGGGACGGTCACGAGCTGGGCGCCCGTACCGGTGAGCAGCCGCTCGTCGGCCGCCCAGCCCAGCACCGCGGAATGGTGGCAGTGCGGCTGCGCGACCACGGTGGTGCCCCTCAGGTCGGGCGGCGTCCACTCGGTCGTCTCCAGCAACTCGGCGAGGGTGTGGACGCCGGCGGCCACCTCGGCGGTCCGCGGATCATCCACCAGTTCGGACGCGTCGCTGCGCCACACCGCCGTGCAGGAGGGCTCCAGCCCGAGCACGGGTGTGCCGGCGGCCACGATCGGGTGCAGCACGTCCAGTGATCGCCGGATCAGGTCGGCCGCACGGTCGCGCT
>JAGQUI010000821.1 GCA_020438595.1 Propionibacteriaceae bacterium
CCTGCGTCAGGACGTAGGTCGCCGTGCACGTCGTGCTCGCGCCGGGCGCCAACGTCGTGGCCGGGCATGAGACGGGTCCGACCAGCGGATCGTTCACGACGACCCCGGTCAACGTGACGTTGCCGGTGTTGGTCACCAAGAACTCATAGCTGATGGTGTCATCGGCAGCATCGCCGTTGAGGGTGCCGGTCTTCACCAGAGACAGAGCGGGCCCGGGCGCCAGCGGCGTGTCGGTGTTGTCCGACGCCTGAACGTCGGTGCCGTGGGGATCGGTGCCCGTCACCATCGCATCGTTGGCCACGTGACCCGAGTCCACGTCGGCCTGGGTCAGCGTGTAGGTCGCCGAGCATGCCATCGGCTCCCCAGGAGCCAGGGTGGTCGTCGGGCAGGTCACGGACCCGACGAGCGGGTCGTCGATCACGATCCCGGTCAACGTGACGTTGCCGGTGTTGACCACCACGAACGTGTAGTCGATCAGGTCACCGGCCGCGGAGCCCGACACTCCGGCCACCTGCTTGTCAAGGCTGATCGCCGGGTCGGTGCTGAGCGGTACGTCGGTGTTGTCGGTGGCCGTGGGCGGCGTGAGACCGGCGGGCGGCGTACCGGAGGCGGTCGCCTCGTTGGCCACGTGGCCGGCATCGACATCGATCTGGGTGAGCGTGTAG
>JAGQUI010000822.1 GCA_020438595.1 Propionibacteriaceae bacterium
GGTCACGAGGGCGAGCACGATCAGCACAAGAAGCGGATTGGGAATGCCGAAGGTGGATCCGCCGCCGAGCCAGAGCAGCTTGGCCTGATCCGGGCCGAACTCGAAGACCATCTTGTTCTGGCTCAGGACCATCGCGATGGACCGCGCCACCGACAGCATGCCGAGGGTGACCACGAAGGGTGGAATGCCGATGACCGCGATCAGCAGACCATTGATCAGCCCCACCGCCAGCGCCCCGCCGAGGGCGAGCGGGATCGCCAGGAAGATCGACATCCCGCTCGCCATCGACATGCCGCAGATCATCGCCGAGAGCACCACCACCGAGCCCACCGAGAGGTCGATGCCGCCGGTGATGATGACCGCCGTCATGCCGATGGCGACGATGCCGATGAAGGCGAAGTTCCGCGTCACGTTGAAGAGGTTGCGCTCGGTGGCGAAGGTATCGGTGAGCAGGGTCAGCGCGATGCTGCCGAGCACTGCGGCGAGGAAGACCCAGAAGACCTGATGCGTCATGAGCCGGCCGAGAAGGCCCGTGTGGGTCTGCTTGCCGATGGCGTCTTCCAGGGTCGCTGTCATGGGGCTCTCTCGCGAATTTCCTGGCCGATCGACTGCATCAGGCGGTCTCGATCGCGCCGGTGATCAGGCCGGTCACTTCCTCCGGCGAG
>JAGQUI010000823.1 GCA_020438595.1 Propionibacteriaceae bacterium
AGCTCTCCAGCAGGATGTGCGGGCGCGGGCCGAAGATGCGGCCCAGCACCTCGTAGAGGCCCAGCACGTAGCGGTGCATCACCTCCCCCGCCGGGCAGGTGCGCGACCACACGTCGGTGAACGTCCGGTTCGCGTCCCACTTCACGTAGCTGATCGGCACCCGGTCGAGGATCCCGCCGACCTGCGCCACGATGTAGTCGCGCACCTCCGGCCTGGTCAGGTCGAGGATCAACTGGTGCCGCCCCATCGCCGGCTCGCGGCCGGGCAGCTGGATCGCCCAGCCCGGGTGGGCGCGGAACAGGTCGGAGTCGGGGTTCACCATCTCCGGCTCGAACCACAGCCCGAAGTCCAGGCCGAGCCCGCGGACGTCGGCGGCCAGGCCCTCCAGCCCCTTCGGCAGCTTCTTCGCGTTCACGGTGTAGTCGCCGAGGCCGGCCCGGTCGTGGTCACGGGCACCGAACCAGCCGTCGTCCAGCACGAACAGTTCCGCGCCCAGCGACTTCGCCTGCCGCGCCATGCCGATCAACCGGCGGTGGGTGAACGAGAAGTTGGTGGCCTCCCAGTTGTTCAGCAGCACCGGACGCTCCCGTCCGGCCCACTCCCCGCGCACGATGTGGTCGTTGACGAAGGCGTGCAGGTTCGCCGACAACCCGTTGTAGCCGTC
>JAGQUI010000824.1 GCA_020438595.1 Propionibacteriaceae bacterium
GTCGGACGAGGCCGAGACGGCGAATTGCCAGGACGCCGCGCCGATCTTCGGACCATTGCCGAAATCCGGCGCCGGCAGGAACAGCACGTCGTCGCCGAAGGCTTCCACCGCATTGGCCGCGGCCCAGTTTCCGTTCCAGCTCATCGCGTATTTGCCGTCGATCAGGCCGGAATCCCGGTCCGCCGGATCCTGGCTGGTCCCGGGCACCAGTTCGCGGTCGAACAGCGACTGCCACCACTCGCCGAATTCGATGCCGGCATCGCCGTTCAGCACGCCGTCCGCTTCCAGATAGGTGCTGCGGTCGATCAGGTCGCCGCCGAAGCTCTGCAGGAAGGGGGCGAAGGCATAGGGGTACCATTCGTCCGCGCTCCAGGCCATGCCGAGGTCCAGCGGATAGTCGAATTCGCCGCCTTCCTGGATCGCCTCCAGCGCGGCATCGAGCTCGTCGCGGGTCCAGGGCTCGGCGAGGGTCGGGATGCGGATGTCGTACTTCTCCAGCACCGACCGCCGGGTGACCATGGCGACGGCGGCTTCCCACAGGCCGACCGAATAGATGTCGTCCTTCCAGCGGCCGATGGCCGTCGGCAGGAAGTTCTCGATCGTGCCTTGGTCGATTTCCAGAGGCTGGATGTAGCCGGCCCATGCCCAGCTCGGCATGACCGG
>JAGQUI010000825.1 GCA_020438595.1 Propionibacteriaceae bacterium
CTGCGTCGCAGGGTGCTCGAGCGCGCGGTGAAGATGGGCTACACCGGCCCGGACGCTGTCGCCCGCCAGTTGCGCTCCGGACGCACGAACACCTACGCGGTCGTCTTCGAGGAGCGCCTCTCCTACGCGTTCTCCGACCCGTTCTCCGTCGTCTGGCTGACCGCTTTCAGTGAGGTGATGGAGGCGAAGCGGGCCAGCATCATGCTGCTCAGTGTGCCGGCAGGCGACGCCGAGGCGCTCTCCGCCATCCAGGACGCCGCGGTCGACGGCCTCGCCGGGCTGTGCGGTGACCAGCCGGCCATGGTGCGCGCCCGCGAGCGCGGCCTGCCCACCGTCTACTGCACCATGGGCCATCCCGTGGGTGCCGAACCGCTGGCCGGCGACTACGTCGCCATCGACGACTACGCCGCGGCGGTCGAGGTCGGCCAGCACCTGCGGCGGCTCGGCCACACCCGGCTCAGCCTGCTGATCGAGACCGCCTACCAGGGCCAGCCCGCCCTCACCGAGTACGGGCTCGACGAGCTCTCCGGGCTCGTGCAGGCCTACACCGGCGTCGGCTACTTCGACACCTTCCACCGCATCCGCGGAGTGCTGGACGGGCTGGGCGACGCCGAGGTCACGGTGGTCGTGCCCGGCATGAACTCGCGGGCGAGTGGCCAGG
>JAGQUI010000826.1 GCA_020438595.1 Propionibacteriaceae bacterium
CCCGGCTGATCTCGTCGAGCGCCAGTTCGCTGCGCCGGCACCGAACCGGCTGTGGGTCGCGGACATCACGTATGTGAAGACCCACTCCGGATGGGTGTACGTCGCGTTCGTGATCGACGTGTACTCCCGCATGGTCGTCGGCTGGCAAGCCTCGAAGTCGCTGCGCTCGGACCTGGCGATCGACGCCCTGGAGATGGCGATCTGGCAGCGCCAACGCCGCGGTGAAGACCTCTCCGAGCTGGTCCACCACAGCGACAGGGGCGTGCAATACCTCAGCATTCGCTACGCCGACCGGCTCGCCGTGAACGACATCGTCGCGTCGGTCGGCTCCAAGGGCGACAGCTACGACAACAGCCTCGCCGAGTCGTTCAACGGTCTCTACAAGTGGGAGCTCATCCACCGCCAAGGCCCCTGGAACGGCCTCGAAGACGTCGAGTTCGCCACCATGACCTACATCGACTGGTTCAACCACCGCCGGCTCCACAGCCGCATCACCGACGGCCCCAGCTACACCACCCCAGCCGCCCACGAAGCCGCCTACTACCGTCAACAAGCCCCGGCCCCCGAGCCGGTCACCCCATAACCCGAGCAGTCACCGAACCCGGGGTGCTTCACAGAAGACGTGAGGTATCTTCACGTCCCATACGTGAGGAGATCTCA
>JAGQUI010000827.1 GCA_020438595.1 Propionibacteriaceae bacterium
CGCAGAGCCAGCCGGTCGGTTCGCTGACCCGGGTGACCGCCATCGCGGCACGGGCCGACGCCCAGGTGGTGGCCGCGATCACCGACGCCGGCAGCCGGTTGCGCACCGTGCCCGTGCGCGAAGGCACGTCACGGGTCGAGCTTGCCGCGCAGGGTATGGCCCTGGTGCGTTGGACCCGGCAGGGCGAGCTACTGGTGGCGCTGGAACGGTCGCGCGGCGTCAGATTGCGCATGGTGCGTGACGGCCGCGGCGTGTCGGTGAACACCGACGCGCTGCCGATGGGCCGCATCCGGTCGCTGGCGATCGCCCCGGACGGCGTCCGGGTGGCGATGGTCGTCGAAGAGCAGGGCAGGTGGGTGCTGGGTGTCGCGTCGATGGTGCGCGAAACCAACGCCGTCCGCTTCGTGGGTTGGCGGGAGTTGTCGGGCGCCACCTGGGCACCGCCCACGCATCGTCCGGTCGATGTCGGTTGGTCTGGACCGGCCGACCTGATGGTGCTGTTGACGGTGGCGACGGTGCCCCAGGTGGTGAGCGTCGACAGCGAGGGGGCCGTGGCGGCCGATGTCGGGCCGATCGATTCGACCGCGTCGGCGCAACTGGCGGTGGGCAGCGACGGACGGGCCGTTCTGCGCGGCTCGGACGGCCAGACCTGGCGCTTCG
>JAGQUI010000828.1 GCA_020438595.1 Propionibacteriaceae bacterium
GGTTGAGCATCGAGTACGACGGCTGATGGATCAGTAGCGGGACCCCCATGTCGGCTAGCATCGCGGCTGCACGCCGGGTGCGGGAGGGGGAGTAGGATGAGATCCCCGCATAGAGCGCTTTGCCCTGGTGCACGGCGGACGCGAGCGCTCCCACTGTCTCTTCCAACGGTGTCTCGGGATCCGCTCGATGGCTGTAGAAGATGTCGACATAGTCCACCCCCAAACGCTGCAGGCTCTGATCGAGACTGGCCATCAGGTACTTGCGTGATCCGAGGAACCCGTAGGGACCGGGCCACATGTCCCAGCCGGCCTTGGTGGAGATGATCAACTCGTCGCGAAGTCCCGAGAAGTCCTCGCGCAGAATGCGTCCGACGTTGATCTCCGCACTCCCGTTCGGAGGTCCGTAGTTGTTGGCCAGGTCGAAATGTGTGATACCCACGTCGAATGCGGTGCGCATGATCGCACGTTGACGTGACAGGGGTGTGTCATCGCCGAAGTTGTGCCAGAAGCCAAGCGACACAGCCGGCAAGGTCAGCCCACTGTCACCACATCGACGCTGGGGCATGCGGCCGTCGTATCGGTCGGGATCGGGCAGGTATGTGTCGAGAAGGGCCATGAGCCCGATTGTTGCCGACATCGGCGAGAAGTGCGGGACAGTG
>JAGQUI010000082.1 GCA_020438595.1 Propionibacteriaceae bacterium
TTCAGTGACGCCGGCCTGGCCGAGGCGCAGCGGCTGCTCGACCCGCTCGCCGCCGCCACCTGCCCGCTCGATGACGTGCCGCGTGACGATGCGAAGGACGCCCACTGGGTCGAGCCACGGCTGGTCGGCGAGGTCTACTACACCGAGCTCACCGGTCCGGGACGGCTGCGCACGCCGGTGTGGCGGGGCTGGCGTCCCGACCTCGAGCCGTCCGACGTCACGTGGGAGTGACACTCAGGACCGTACGCAGTAGTCCCGGGCGCGCGGACGCCGCAACCGGCGAATAATGACCCACCAGGAGGGAACATGTCACAGCTGCACGAGGCACTCGACGCCGCCCACCGGTACGCGCTCGGATGGCTCGACTCGCTGCCCACCCGGGACGTGCCGGGCCGGGCTGCCGTCGAGGACGTCGCCGCCCTGCTGGGCGACCTGCCCGAGGATCCGCAGCCGGCCGCGCAGGTGATCGAGCACCTGGCGGACGCGGTGGAGCCCGGCCTGACCGCGATGCCGGCCGGACGCTGGTTCGGCATGGTGATCGGCGGCACCCACCCCGCCGGCCTGGCCGCCGACTGGCTCACGTCCGCGTGGGACCAGAACAGCGCACTGGCCGCGGCGACGCCCGGCACGGTAGCGGTCGAGGCGGTCGCCGACCGGTGGCTGCTCGACCTGCTCGGCCTGCCGTCGACGGCGGGCGTCGGCATGGTCACCGGCGCGACGATGTCGAACTGGACCTGCCTGGTCACCGCGCGGGACGCGGTGCTGCGGCAGGTCGACTGGGACGTGGCGAGCCGCGGCCTGGCCGGCTCGCCGGGCGTGCGCGTGCTCGTCGGGGACGAACGGCACGACTCGGTGGACTCGGCGCTCCGGTTCGCCGGGCTGGGCCGTCCGGAGCCGGTGGCGTCCGACGACCAGGGACGCATCGACGTCGAGGCCCTGGAGTGGTACCTCAGCCACGACAAGGACCGGCCCACGATCGTGGTGCTGCAGGCCGGCAACGTGCACTCCGGCGCGTTCGACGACTTCCCCGCGGCGATCGAACTGGCCCACCGCGCCGGCGCGTGGGTGCACGTGGACGGGGCGTTCGGGCTGTTCGCGGCCGCGTCGCCGAAGCTGCGCCACCTGACCGAGGGCTACGAGGCGGCCGACTCCTGGACGACCGACGCCCACAAGACCCTGAACGTCCCCTACGACTGCGGGGTCGCGATCGTGCGCGACGACGCGGCGCTGCGCGCGTCGATGAGCATGCACGGGGAGTACCTGATCCAGGACTCCGGCGGGGGCGACCCGTTCGACCGGGTGCCGGAGATGTCGCGCCGCGCGCGGGCCGTCCCGGTGTGGGCGGTGCTGGCGGCACTGGGCCGCAGCGGGGTGGCCGAGCTGGTCGAGCGGTACTGCCGGCACGCGCAGCAGTTCGCCGAGGGCATCCGGGCGATTCCGGGCGGCGAGGTGCTCAACGACGTGGTGTTCACCCAGGTGTGCGCACGGTTCGGCGGCGACCAGCACACCCGTGAGGTGGTGCGCCGGATGCTCGCGGACGGGACGGCGTGGACGTCCGGCTCGAAGTGGCATGATCACGCCGTGCTGCGGGTGGCTCTGTGCAACTGGTCGACGACCGACGACGACGTCGAGGCGACGCTGGCCGCCCTGCGCCGGGCGGCGGTCTGACCCCGTGGACGTCGTGGCGGCGATCTTCATCGACGGCGAGCAGGTGCTGGCCTGTCGCCGCCGTGCCGGCCTGGAGGCGGGCGGACGCTGGGAGTTCCCCGGCGGCAAGACCGAGCGGTGGGAAGAACCCGAGACCGCGCTGGAGCGCGAGATCGACGAGGAGCTCGGCGTGGAGGTCGAGGTGGGCGAGCTGCTGGACCGCTCGACCACGATGGTGGCGGGTACCCCGATCACGCTCGCCTGCTACTTCGTCCGCACGCTGGGCGAGGCGCCCGCACAGAGCACCGACCACGACCAGATCGGCTGGTTCGCCCGCGACCGGCTCGGATGGCTCGACTGGGCCGACCCCGACCTGCCCGCCGTCCGTCGGCTCGTGGCCGCGACCTGATCGCGGCCACAATGGGGCCATGGCACTCTTCGGACGCACCCCGATCGACGACCCGGCGCTGAAGCGGCTCGTCGGGGGACGTCGCGTACTGGCGTCCGGACGCACTCCGCTCGGCCAGGTGCTCGGGCTGGCGGAGGCGTTGCTCTACTCCGACGGCACGTCCTGCCACGCGGTGGCCTGGCACGAGGTGGACCACGGCGGCTGGGACCAGGAGTCCAGGACCCTGCGCTGGACCACCGTGGGCGGCACGGCGGCCAGCCTCGCCCTGACCGAGACCGGGCAGTTGCCCGACCTCTTCAACGAGCGGGTGACGGCGAGCATCGCCTGCGTCCGCACCGTGAACCTCGCCGATCGGGGCACGGCGGTGATCACCGCGCGTCGAGACCTCGCCGACCCGACGTCCGCGCTGATCTGGCGAGTGGCCCCTGGCAAGGGAGTTCAGCCGGAGAAGGCGAACGCGGACCCGGTCGTGGCGGGCGAGCTGGCGCGGCTCCGCGACGAATACGACCTTCGCTGAAGTTCTGGTAACGTACCTTCTCGCGCCCAGCGCGATCCCCTGTAGCTCAATTGGCAGAGCATCTGACTGTTAATCAGAGGGTTCCTGGTTCGAGTCCAGGCGGGGGAGCCATCGGTGGGGTGACCGCGCCGGCGTCACTCGGCCCGCGCGCGGATGTGCGCAGTGGATGCCGTCCGGAAGGCGCTAGCTAGCGCTTCGTGAGCACATCGAGCGGGCACATCTGCGGGTTGGGGTCGCAGGCACGAGGTCCGGACACCGCCTGCCGCGCCACCAGGGCCGTGGTCGCGATCGGATCGCTCATCTCGCGTTCGGCGGCGCGCCGGGTGGGCGAGGTCGGGAATCGATCACCGTCAAGGACCGTTCCCCTTGCTGTGACCACCGTCGGACGCAACCCGCTGGGCTGGCTGCTGGTCGCCTCGCTCGCGATCGGGGGCTGCGCCGCCGCGCCCCGCGCCACGACCCCTCCGGCTCCGCGGGCGAGCGCTCCCGCGCCGGTTCTCTCCCCGATCGCTTCTACGACGGGGGCCTACCTCGACTTCGCCACCTGCGATCCGCTCACCCTGCACTCGCGGACCGGCACCACCCAGATCTACTTCTTCTACGCCGACGACTGCGCCTGGTGCACCGCGACGGACGCCGAACTCCTCGCCCACGGGGTGCCCGACGGCATCACCGTGTTCAGGGTGGATCTGCCCTCGATGCCCGAACTCGCCGACCGCTACGGGGTCACCGCCCCGGGCACCTTCGTGCAGGTCGACCCCTCGGGCGCCAAGGTCAGGTCATGGACGGGATCGCGGGACGGCACCGAGATCGCCGCCGAGGTCGGCGATTGACCAGGACCGTCCGAGGCGACACCCGGAGTCAGCGCACCGCGACCGAATCGGCGATCGCGACCAGGGCCGAGAGCGCATCCCCGATCGGCTTCCCCGTCTCGTTCAGGGCTGCCGCGAGCTCGCCGGCCACCTGCTCTCCGTCCGGGGTCAGTTGCACAGCCACGGCACGCTTGTCGTCGGCGAGGACGTCCGCGATCCGCACCACCAGCCCGAGACCGCTGAGCCGATCCACGATCCGGCTGCAGCCACCCGTGGTGAGCTCGAGGGCCCGGGCCAGGTGATTGGGTCGCGTCGGGCCGTACGCCGCGAGGAGCCCCAGCACGCTGCGCTCGTTGAAGTCGGTCACACCCCGCGGGGCCACGCGGGCAGTCGCCGCCTCGATGTACCTCGACCCGGCCGCGGCCATTGCACCGAGCACCTCCATCACGGAGGTGGGCGGGCCGGGCACCGCCCGGTTCGCTCCACCGAGGGTCGTGGTGAGTTCGACGAGCATCGCGAGGCGAGCCGACGTCCAGTCGTGGACCGCCGACTCGAGTGCGTGAACCCGTTCCTCGCCCAGCCGGCTCAGGTAGAGCCGTACCGAGCGGTGGTCGCTGGCGCTCACCTCGCGGGTGATCAGCCCGGCATCCAGACCCTTGCGCAGGAGCTGTGAGAACGCGCTCCGGGAGAGCCCGAAGAGCTCGGCCATCCGGCTCGACGTCAGGCCCGGATTGAGCCCGACGCCGACCACGAGTTGGAGTTCACGGTTGGAGGTGAGGTCGGACCGTAGCGCCTCCCTGACCAGTTCGGTCAGCTCGATGGTGATGCGGGTCAGCAGCACCGGCGCCATCGCTGCCGCGTCGGCGGCCCGGCCTACCTCCGCCTCGCGCCCCTCCCACATGCCCAGCAGTGTAGCGGCGACCGGAATCGCGCAATTCGCCGTTGGCTAGCGCATCCGTACACAAGCCGATCAAGGGGGACGACCACGGATCAGTCCGCGCCCACCACCGTCCCGGCGAGGACGGTCCGCCGCAACGGGCGGACCACCCGGCGGCATGGACCTCCCCGAGGCCGGCCGACGGCAGAACCGGTCGTTCCGGGACCGCCGACCTGCCGGGGTCAGGCCAGCGTGGGACGCCGGTACTCGGCGCTTCCGTAGCCGAGGATCAGGTAGCCGATGGTGGCGAACACGACCAGCAGGAAGAACGACCACACGCCGCTCTTGCCGAACGCCGCGCCGAGCTTCAGCGCGAGCATGATCGCGATCACGATGTTCACGAGCGGAATCAGCAGCAACAGGAACAACCACGGGCTGAGCCCGGCGATCCTGAACAGGACGAAGACATTCAGGAAGGGGATGATCGAGTACCAGCCGGGCTCACCGGCCTTGGTGAAGATCTTCCACATCGCGACGATCATCAGCACCGCCAGGACGAGGGAGAAGATGATCGTCGGAGTGCTGGCCAGGGCGGCGGCGTAGTCGTTCTGGGTGTTCATGGTGTCCTCACGGTCTCGTACGGTGGTCCGGAGTTTAGCTGTGGAAGCGGTTTCGACCGCGCATCGGTGTTGCGTGTCGTGCGGGCGGCACCGGCGCCGGGGCCCGGTCTCGAGGACCCGCCGAGGCTCGACCATCCGGAACTCGGCGGGGGTTGTTCCTGGGCCCCACCGGCAGGCCGGATGTCAGCGCCGGCGATGACGCGACCCGCCGGCCAGCCACACGATGCCGGTCAGCAGCACCAGCCCGAGCACGATCACCGCAACCCGGGTGAACAGGTGACTCCGTTGTCGTCACGAGCCCCGGCTCCTTCGTGATGATGTGCCCGGCTCGCTCAGCCCTTGGCCAGCGTTCCCGATCGCGCGAGGACGATGCAGGGCCCCGAGACGGCCGGCAGGTCGGATGAGGCCTTCCACCTCACGGTCTTCCCCGCCGGGACGTCAGGCATCGTCACGGCGAGCTGCATCAGCGATCGCGTCGTTCCGGGGGCGTTCCAGGAGGTGACGATGGAGATGTCCCGGACCTCGCCCGCTGAGTTGACGACGGTGCCTGTGGCCGTCACCTCGCCCACCGCGGTCGGACACGATCTCACCGTGACGTCCTGCAGGATCCCCTGCCAGCCCTCCTCGAGATCGGGGCCTGCTGAATCTCACCGACGGGCAGATCGTCGACGCTCGGCGAAGCGGTCGCATCCGGGACGCCGGGGGGCGTCTCACCCCCCGAGCCGGCGCATCCGCACAGGACACCCGCCAGGGCGGCGACCAGGACTCCCCGGGCAACGACCTCCCTCACCGTTCGGCCCCCATCATGGTCGTGGCTGACCCGGCTCTGCCCCACCGCGCCCGCGCCCCTGCCTGCGGTTGACCAGGAGCACCATCAGGCCACCGACAACGATCAGGACCGCCGCCACGCCCTCGACGGGACCCACCCAGTCGGGCGCGCCGGTCCAGGCGAGGGCCGGCGGTGTGCGACCCGGCGGCGCTCCGCCTCCACTGAACCGCACGACGAGGGTGAAGGCGGTCGGCCTCAGCGGCGGCCCGGTCGGCGGCCGGCCGATCACGGTCGCAGTGTTCGACACGGCGCCGGCGTTCACGTCGGCTCGGGTGACCTGGTAGGTGGCGGTGCACAGCAGCTGCTCCCCGGGAGCCAGCACGGCCGGCTGGGCGGGAGTGCAGGACAGCGCCGACAGACCGGCCAGCGGGTCGTCGATCGACACCTCCGACAGCGAGACGTTGCCGGTGTTGGTCGCGGTGAGCGTGTTGGTGATGGTCTCGCCCACCTGCGACACCGACGCGGTGTCCGCCGTCTTCAGCAATGTCAGACCCGGGGTCTGGACAGCCGGCACGCCGACGGTGGAGTGGGGCCGGAGCGGAGGCCCGGTCGGCGGCTGGCCGGTCACGGTGGCCGTGTTGAACACCGCACCCGCGTCCAGGTCCGCCTGCGTCACGCCGTAGCTCGCCGTGCACACCAACTGCTCCCCAGGCGCCAGGGTGACCGGCTGCGCGGGAGTGCAGGACAACGCCGACAAACCGGTCATCGGATCGGAGATCGAGACCGCGGTCAGGGTCTGGTTCCCGGCGTTGGTCGCGGTGAACGTGTAGCCGATCGCCTCCCCCACCGCAGCAACCGAGGACTTGTCCGCCGTCTTCACCAGCGTCAGCCCCGGAGTCTGGGCAACCGGAACCCGCACCGTGGAACCCGGGGTGAGCGGCAGCCCGGTCGGCGGAGTCCCCGTGGACCTTGCCGTGTTCGTCACACCGCCCGCGTCCAGCGGGGTTCGGTCACGCCTCACCACCGGATTCCGACGGCGGGCCACGGACAGCCTCTATCTGCATGCAACAGTTCAGTCACGCTAGCGATTCTCCGGGACCACAGGGAAGGCTTCTCAGCTGTCGGGAAACCAAACCTCGCCCGCACGGTGAGAGTTCCCTACCCCGGACGGGCCGAAGCTCTCACCGTCCCCGGAAGGACGCGCCGGGCTTGAGCTTCGAGCCCAGCAGCTCCGGGACGGTGACCAGGGTGAAGCCCTTCGCCCGCAGCCCGTCGATGATCCGGCCGTAGGCGGCGCGGGTGGTCGGGTGGATGTCGTGCGACAGGATGATCGAGCCCGGCCGGGCTGCGGCGAGCACACGCTGGGTGACCAGCGCGCTGTTGCGATCCTTCCAGTCCAGGGGATCGACGTTCCACAGGATCTGGGACATGCCGAGGCTCGCGACCACCTGCTTCACTGCCGGGTCGGTGGCCCCGTACGGCGGACGGATGAGGGTCGGGGTGGATCCGGTCGCCTTCTCGATCAGCGCGTTGGCCTTCGTGATCTCGGAGCGGACCCCACCGGCGCTGAGCCGGGTCAGCTGCTGGTGGGAGTACGTGTGGTTGCCGATCACGTGCCCCTCGGCCAGCATCCGGCGCAGCAGCTCCGGGTGCGCGGCCGCGTTGTAGCCCACGGTGAAGAACGTCGCGTGGACACCTTTCCGCTTCAGGGTGTTCAGCAGATGCGCTGTACCCGTGACCGGGCCGTCGTCGAAGGTGAGGGCGACGCACTTCAGCTTCGCGCAATTCGGGGACTTCGCGGACGGAGTCGGCGACGTGGACGCCGGCGTCGTACTCCTGGTGGCGCTCGGGCTTGCAGACGCGGTGGACGGGCTCGGCGACGGCGTCGGTGCCGCGGACTCCTTGCCGGACGGGTCGGACGGCGTGAGCGCGGCCTGCCGGGCGGCCGTGCCGAAGTCGGACAGGATCCCGGCGGGATCGACGGACACCCCGAGCGGGGAGTCGGCGTCGGAGACCTGGCGGCGGGAAAATTCGACCCACAGGTCGCCGCCCGTGGTGAATGCGACCGACCGGATGCCCTCCCACTCGCCGTCCAGCTGCTCGCGGAACGACTGCATGTCCACCCTGCTGTCGGCCTCCGCGGCCGTGGTCAGGCGGTCGAAGAACTCGGGCGAGGCGTCCTCGGCGATCAGTGCGCTCGGGCCGGACGCCAGCTTCGCCGCGGGGTCCCACCAGCTGGTCTCCACATCGCCCTCGAAGGTGTCGTCCTCGCCCAACTCGGTGGTGGCGAGCCGCACGCCGACGGCGTCCGGCGACGCGGCGACCAGGTCCCAGACCACCGAGAGCTCCGGGTACGGCGCGGTGACATCCTTGGGCGCCAGCTCCCGGAACCGCTGCACCTTCGGCGCCAGTTGCGTCGAGATCGCCTTCGTCCACCGCTTCCCGCCGGGGATCGACGGGTAGGCGAGGTAGGTGAACTGGCCACGCTTCAGGTCCTCCGAGACCACCGAGGTGAGACCGGTGACCAGGGACGGGTCAACCAGCGCCAGCTCCGCCGGAGGCACCGGATGGTTCGTCCCCGACGACGGCAGCGGCGCCGACGACGGCGGCCGCACCGGGGCCGCGGTACAGCCCGTCACCAGTGCTGCGACAAGGGCGATCGCCCACCGGTCACGTCGGGTCGGTGGCATGGCGGCTCCACTCCAGAGGTTGCTTTCGCGGCTAAAGTACCCGAATCGCGTCGCGCGCCCGTCGCCGGTCTCACTTCTCAGGGCGCCCTCCTCGAGCCGGAGGTCCGTGCCGTCCCGGGACGGAACCGGCCCGGGATCGCGAGATGGCCTACCGGCACCGTGAAGGGCCTCCGGTACCGGTGAGGTGGCCTACCAGCAGCAGTAGCCGCCGTCGACGAGCAGGTCGACGCCGGTGACGTAGCTCGCCGCCGGTCCCAGGAGGAACAGCACCGGGCGGCGATCTCCTCCGGTTCGGCGAGCCGCCCCAGCGGTGTCGTCTCCGCGAACTCCTCGACCAGGTCTGCCACCTCGGGCCTGCGGTTCATCGGTGTCAGGGTGTAGCCCGGACTGACGGCGTTGACGCGGATCCCCAGCGGCGCCCACTCCACCGCAAGCGACCTGGTCAGGTGCACGACCGCCGCCTTGCTGGCGTTGTACTGCACCTGGGTCAGGTTCCGGTTGGCGATGGTCGCCGAGATCGAGGCGATGTTCACGATCGCGCCACGCCCGTGCCGCCGCATCGCCCGCCCCTCGGCCTGGCAGGAGAAGAAGACCCCGTTGACGTTGGTGTCGAGGACCTCCTGCCATTGCGCGGGCGTGAGGTCCAGCGCGGGGGTGCCCGCACCGATCCCGGCGTTGTTCACGGCCAGGCTCAGCGGCCCGAACGCCTGCTCCACTGCCCCGACCGCCTCGGCGGCCTGCTCGGGCACGGTCACGTCCCAGGCGATGGCCAGGGCGCGGCCGCCCGCCGCCTCGATCAGGTCCGCCGTCTGCGCCGCGCGCGTCGCCGACCGGGCGGCACACCCAACGGCGGCACCCGCGCGGCCCAGCGCGAGGGCGACCGCCTGCCCGATGCCGCTGGACGCGCCCGTGACGAGCGCCACCTCCTGCTGCAGACCGAAGTCGATCATGCCCGTCTCCTCTCCCGCCGCGTGCCACCGTCCAGTCTCTCAGCCGGGCCGGCCACAGGCGGAAAGCGCCCTGCCGCACGGCGGTCGGTCCGGACCGAGTTGGGGACGGTTCCTTACTCGGTCCGCGGACCAAGTAAGGAACCGTCCCCAACTCGG
>JAGQUI010000829.1 GCA_020438595.1 Propionibacteriaceae bacterium
CAACTGGACGACGCGCAGAACCTCCAGCCCGCCCCGGAAGCCGGCGCCCGCGCTGTCGTCCACGCCGTTGCGCAACTCTTCGGCGCCGCTCAGGTAGAAGTTGCGCCAGGGGCCGGACTCCGCCTGGTAGCCCAACTGCTCCAGCGCCGCGGCCTGGAGGAGCTTGGCGTCGGTGTTGTCCGGGTCGGCAAAGACAACGTGGTTGACCAGTTGGGCCACCCAGCGGTATTCGCCGTTGTCGTAGGCTTCCTGGGCCGCAGCCAGCACCGCATCGGCGCCGCCCATGAGCTCCACATACTTGGTGCTCGCCTCCACCGGCGGCAACTCGTCCAGGTGCGCGGGGTTGCCGTCGAACCAGCCGAGATAGAGATCATAGGTGGCCTTGACGTCGTGGCTCAGCGTGCCGTAGTAGCCCCGGCTGGACCAGGTCTGCTGCTGGACGGCGGGCAACTGGATCATCGCGGCGATCTCCACCGGCACGTAGCCCTGATTGGCCAGGTTCAAGGTCTGGTCGTTGATGAAGCGGTACAGATCGCGCTGGAGCACAAGATGATTGACCACCGTGTCGTTGCCCCAGACCGGCCAGTGGTGCATGTTGTAGAGCACCTCCACATCGTCGCCCCACAGTTCGATGGCCTCGTTCAGATACTTGGACCAGG
>JAGQUI010000830.1 GCA_020438595.1 Propionibacteriaceae bacterium
TGCTGGGAGCTGATCTACCCGGCCGACCCGGCGGACCCGGAGTACGCCCAGTACCTCGCGGCCACGATGGAGCACTGGGAGGAACTGCAGCGGGTCGTCGGCGAGGACATCGGGATCTACCAGCAGCTCGAACGGACCAAGCGGTCACCCGCGTACGTGGAGCACATCCTCTCCGAGCGGGAGTGCAAGATCGCCCGCTACCACGAGACGATGGCCCGCAAGATCAGCGAGTAGCCGGCCCGGCCTGTCCCGCCAGCCCCGCCAGCTCCACGGCGCGGGCGAACACGGCGTCGAGCATCGGCTCGGTCAGGCGGCCGGTGAACGTGTTCTGCTGGCTGGGGTGGTAGCTGCACAGCAGGGTCCAGCCATTTGGCGCGGCAACTTCCACGGCGTGGCCGAACTTCGGGCGCGGGCGCACGCCCAGCTCGCTGCACGCCGCCTCGTAGGCGAAGCCACCGAGGCAGACCACCACCTTCACCCCCTTCAGCAACGTCAGCTCGCGTTGCAGGAACGGCCGGCACTCGTCACGCTCGGCCGGCAGCGGCTTGTTGTCCGGCGGGGCGCACTTCACCGCTGCGGTCACCCAGGCACCGGTCAGCGCCAGCCCGTCGTCGGCACTCACCGAAGTCGGCTGGTTGGCCAGGCCGGCGCGGTGCA
>JAGQUI010000831.1 GCA_020438595.1 Propionibacteriaceae bacterium
GGTCGGCATCCGCGTCGCGCTGCACCCGCAACTCGATGTGGCGACCGAACCGCGCTGGTCGCGGATCAACACCACGTTCGGCGAGGACGCCGACCTCACCTCCCGGCTCGGTGTCGCCTACGTCGACGGCCTGCAGGGTGCCCGACTCGGTGCCGATTCGGTGGCCGCGATGGTCAAGCATTTCCCGGGCGGCGGTCCCCAGCTCGACGGCAACGACCCGCATTTCGGGTGGGGACGCGAGCAGGTCTATCCCGGCGACAACGCCGCCTACCACCTGCGGCCGTTCCGCGCCGCACTCGATGCCGGCGCGGTTGAGGTGATGCCCTACTACGGCATGCCGGTCGGGACCGACTGGGACGAGGTGGGGTTCGGTTTCAACAAGTCGGTGATCACCGGGCTGCTGCGGGACGAGCTGGGATTCGACGGGATCGTCTGCACGGACTGGGGTTTGGTGAGCGACCACCCCGATCTGGGTGATCTGGGCGTCGCCCGGGCCTGGGGGGTCGAGCACCTGGGCCCGGCCGACCGGGCACTGCGGGTGATCGAAGCCGGCGCCGACCAGTTCGGCGGCGAGGACTGCACCGAAGTACTGCTGGGACTGGTGCGCGACGGCCGGGTCAGCGAATCGCGGATCGACGAGTCGGTGCGCCGGTTGCT